>VAZS01000110.1 GCA_005884855.1 Alphaproteobacteria bacterium
GAAGTTCGGAAACAAAGCGCACTTATAAAAAATATGTTTCTGGCAACGCTCTCCGGCTTGGATTCCTGAGAGGAATAGAGGCAAACGTGGGAGGAACTTCAAATCGGGCGCACCAGTCGGACGGAAAAGCCTCAGTCCGCGCGCGCCTTATATAGCGGCATCTTGTGCCAGACAATATCGGGCGGGCTTGAAGAGAGTGCAGTGCGGTGGTTTCGCGGCAGGAACCTGTGCGTAAGCTGGCGGCTTTGAGACCTGTCCGGCCGGAGCGCTGTCCGGCACTCAGTACTGCCCGGCTTTCGCCAACTCGACCTCTACCCGCAGCTCGATCTCGGCCAATACCGCATCCAGCCCGGGGTCGCCCGAGGTTGATTTGAGGTTGGCCGCGGCATGCCGAAGCCTGTTCACCGTGGAAGCATCGAAATTGCCGGACAACAGCCCGATCTTGAGGTCATCCAGCACATCGAGCGCGCCTTTGCCTCGCTGCACCGAACGCTTGCGGCGCTCGGCCGGATCCTCCTCGATGCCCTGCAGCGCCAGCAGCGCATCGATATTGGCTGCTGCCTTGGGCGCGGTGGGGGCGCGTGTCTCCGGCGCCGAGGCCGCGTCAGGCAAGGCAAAGCCTGACGAACTGGTTCGCCTGGCATTGCCCGCCGGAGAGCCGAGATTGGTGCCGTTCGGTGCGTAGATGCGCATGCTGAGTTCTCGACCTCGATTATGCGCGAGCTTCGCCTCGTATTGGTTAACGGGGCGTAAACGGCCCGGCAAAATCTGCCGGTACGGGCAGTTTTGCCCGTCCGTGCAGTCGTGTTGCAGAACCAACGCTCGAGGATTGTCCATTAAAATCAGTGCTATTTCCAGGAATCAGCATGGCACGGCGTTCGCATAGTCAATGGCGGATCGCGGTCATGGGAGTGGCGCGCCGGTCCAAAGTCGAAGACCTCAGCGGGGAGCAGAGGATGCCCGGCGTCCAATCGGCGAGAATGTTTCAGGCGGCTTGCGGGGCGCTGCTGGCGCTCGTGCTGTCCGTGCTGCCTGCGAGCGCGACCTCGCGAATCAAGGACCTCGCCAATATCGAAGGCGTGCGGCAGAACCAGCTTATAGGCTACGGCCTGGTTGTCGGCCTCAACGGCACCGGCGACACCCTGAACAATATCCCATTCACCAAGCAATCGCTGCAGGCAATGCTGGAGCGGATGGGGGTCAATATCCGGGGGGCCACTATCCGCACCGGCAATGTCGCCGCCGTCATGGTGACCGGAAACCTGCCGGCGTTTGGCACCCAGGGCACCCGGATGGATGTCACGGTCTCCGCGCTCGGCGATGCGAAGAATCTGCAGGGCGGCACCCTGCTTGTCACCCCCCTGCTCGGCGCCGATGGCAACGTCTATGCGGTGGCGCAGGGCTCGCTGGCCATTTCCGGTTTCCAGGCCGAGGGCGAAGCCGCCAAGATCGTGCGCGGCGTACCGACGGTCGGACGCATCGCCAATGGCGCCATCATCGAGCGCGAGATCGAATTCGCGCTCAACCGCCTGCCCAATGTGCGGCTGGCGCTGCGCAACGCCGATTTTACAACCGCCAAGCGCATCGCCGCCGCAGTCAACGATTATCTCGGCGTCAAGACCGCCGAGCCGATCGATCCCTCCACCGTACAGCTTTCGATCCCGGCCGAATTCAAAGGCAACGTCGTCGCGTTCCTGACCGAGATAGAGCAGTTGCAGGTCGAGCCGGACCTCGCGGCCAAGATCGTGATCGACGAACGCTCGGGCATTATCGTGATGGGCCGCGACGTCCGCGTTGCCATGGTAGCAGTGGCGCAGGGCAATCTCACCGTCACGATCACCGAAAGTCCGCAAGCCAGCCAGCCCAATCCGCTGTCGCGCGGTCGCACCGTGGTAACGCCGCGCAGCAGCGTCAGTGTGTCCGAGGACGGCAAGAAATTTGCTCTCGTGAAGGACGGCGTATCGTTGCAGCAGCTCGTCGACGGGCTCAACGGACTCGGCATCGGGCCGAGGGACTTGATCGGCATCCTGCAGGCGATCAAGGCGGCGGGCGCGATCCAGGCCGACATCGAGGTAATGTGATGCAAAGCAGCTTGATCAACTCGAACTCCGGCAGCATCCCAGCCAAGGCGATGATGCCGCTGTTCAATGGCCGACCGGATCCCGCGTTCGCCGAGGCCCTGAAGAAGGTTTCGCCGCAGGGGCAGGCCAAGGCCAAGGCGACCGCCAGCGATTTCGAGGCGATGTTTCTCAATTCGATGTTTTCGAACATGACCAACGGCATCAAGGGCGAAGGCCCGTTCGGTGACACGCCCGGCACCGGCGTATGGCGCTCGATGCTGACCGAACAATATTCGAAATCCTTGGCCAAGGCCGGCGGGGTCGGGATTTCAAACGAGGTTTATCGCACGCTGATTCTGCAGCAGGCGGGTCGCACCGGTTAGCCCAAGGGAAAACGGATATGAAGCAGCATCCAATGCGGCGAGATGCGCCCGGCCCGATCACCGCCGCCTCGACCCCTGTCGAGGCCCGCAAGCTCGCGGCAAACCTGATGGAGCACATGAGCGCATTGCTCGCGGTCATCGAGCGCGAAACAGAACTGGTGCGCGCGGGCAAGCTGCGCGAGGCCCTTGAGTTCGAAGCGAACAAGACCGATTTGTCCCGCCGCTACGTCGGCGCGGTCGGACAACTACAGGCCAGCCAAAAATATCTGTCGGAAAGCTCGCCCGAGCTTTTCGCCACCTTGCATCGCCATCACGATACATTTCGCGCCATGCTGCAGATCAACCTTACGGTGCTGGCAACGGCGCACGCGGTCTCGGAAAGTATCGTGCGCGGCGTCAACAACGAGATGCAGCAGCGCAATATTCCCAACACTTATACGGCCGCCGGACGCCGCTCGACGCCGGGCCCGCGCCACATCACGCCGCTTGCGGTCAGCCGCTCGCTGTAATCGTTGTTGGGCGGCGGCGGCTCGCGAAATAGCAGCAATTTTCGTTAAATCTTCGCGCTTATATCAGCGGGGCATTCAGCGCATTTTCTAACAAACCATTGAGAGGTATCAGGCCATAGTTGCCGACGGAGAAGGGTTGGGATTTTACTCGAGGGAGGCCAGGAGGCTGCCATGAGTACGGATTTCAGCATCAGACCGGTGGGGACGCCGGCTGGTACGCCTATCGTACAGGTTTCGAGTGAGGCCGTGAGTCACGCGGTTGCGACCGAATTGCCTGCCAGCCAAAGCGTCACGGCATCGGACGTCAGCGTAGCCGTGCGCAACAATCTGCAGGCGGCGAGCGAGTTCGTGTCGTATCAGACGTTTATCGATCAGGCCGCGGCCTCGATCGTCTATCAGGTGGTGGATGTCAGAACCAACTCGGTGGTCACGCAGTATCCCGACGAGGCCGTGCTGCGCCGGCGTGCTTACTTTCACGCGCTCGATCTGACCAAGGCCGCGCCGACCCGCCTTCTCGCGACCGACCGCAAGGCCTAGTTGCTCTCAGGTTTTCTGTTTGGCGACGGCGCTGTCGAGAAACGTTCCGCCGGTCGCGGGATCGGTGACCACGTTCTTGATCTGCGCGGTTCCGTGCTTGGTCAGCATGAACTTGGTATCGCCGATCCGGAACGAGTTATCCTTGATCAGGACGGCCTGGTTTCGGACGGTGCCGCCGCTCTGGTATTTTACCTGCGCGCGAAAGCCGCTGACGTCAAAGACGGTAATCGTGAATGTCTTCTTGTTCGCGTACGTTCCCGTCCAGGTGCCCTCAAATAGCGCGGGATCCACGGCGACGTATTTGGTCTTCGAGGGGACGGCGGATCCGACGGCCTTGTAGCCGGACGACAGGATGCTCATCATATCGGTCATGATGATGCTCCTTAATCGGCCAAGGCCCGTCAGGCCTTGCCGGACAGGCCTGCGGCCAGGTTGCAGTTGATATCGATCAGCGGCTTCAGCTTCGCCGGATCCGGATTGATCTGCATGTCGATGGTCTGCTTCATGACGAACACGCCGATATTGGCGATGTTCTGCCGAATTTCCAGCGGCTGGGGATTGTCGTTGGTCTCGGCCGCGCTCATGAAGATCGACCACAGCCGACGATTGAATAGCAGCGCGTGATGCATGTTCCTGTCGGGACCGGTCCAGTTCGCCTGGACATCCTGCAGCTGTCTTGCCGCCTTTAGCAGGGCCTGCGCCTCGATTTCCCGCGGAGGTGCCGTCGTGTGCGACGTGCGGGCATAGGCTTGAGCGGCGTGAGACATCCATCACCTCTGGTACAGATTGCACAGCAAATGGGATTCGAAACTGCCCAGTTTTTGTACGTGGTTGCCTTTAAAATATGGTTAGCAAGCGTTACCAAATTTGTCGGGAAACGGGCAAGCAAGCCACAATGTCGGTACGTCAGCAAAACGGCGGGGCTTGCCCCGCCGTTTCCGCGTTCCGTTTTGAGGTCTTTATCAGCGCAGCAGTTGCAACACGCTCGCTTGCGACTGGTTGGCCAGCGCCAGCGCGGAGACCGCGATCGACTGACGGGTGGACAGCGCCTGGCTGTTCGCCGCTTCCTCGTTGGTATCGGCCAGAGTCAGGTTGGAAGAGCCGGTCTGGAGCACGTTGATCAGGTTCTTGGAGAAGTCCTGCCGGATCTGCACGATCGACAGGTTCGAACCCAATGTCGAAGCTTGCGTCCGCAACGCGTTGGACGCGCTGCTGATCTTCGTGATGATCGCGTTCGCCGAGGCGTTATCGAGGAAGTCTGTGCCGGAGACCAGCGGAGCAAGGCCAAGCCCCGCCGCGTTGAACGTCACGCCCTTGATGGTGAGAGTGGACTTTCCGGTCTCGTTGAAGATCAGCTTGAGGTCGTCGCCGTTCAGCAGGTTGATGCCGTTGAATGAAGCATCCTGCGAAGTCGTCGTGATCTGCTGGATGACGTTGTTGTACTGGCTGACCAGGTTGGCACGAATAGTCTGCGAAGAGGCATCCGCGAGCGGCTGACCGGCGACGCCGCCGGTGGGAGTAACAAGGGCCGCAGTGTCGCTCCCGCTGATAGCAATATTGTTCGGAGCCGCCACTGCGCCCAAAGTGAGGGTCTGACTGGCATTGTCGTTGCTGGAGGTCAGAGTGATGGACCCGTTGGTGGCAAAAGACGCCGTCAATCCAAGGCCGGCCGCCGAAAGCGCGGTGTTGAGCGCGTCGATTGAATTGACATTGCCGGCACCAACCACGTTGCTGATCGTGATGGTCGTAGCCGCGCCCGTTGCCGGCGTAAAGGTGAAGGTCTTGCCCTGAAGCGAGTTCGTACCCGCATTGGTCAGATCGGCGGCAGTTCCGACTACACTCAGCGCGCCCGCGCCTGCCGGCGCCAGACTGGTTGCAGATGCCTTCGGCGAATAGCCGGTGGGCGCCTGCAGCACTTGGTTGGCGAGCGATTTGGCGGTGTCGACGAGCTTCTGCAGCGAGGTGATGCCGGTGTTGGCTGCCTGCAGAACCTGCACGCCATTGCCGATGCCGTCGAGCAGGTTGCTGATGTCATTGGCGCGGTTGTCGAGGCCCTGCGCCGTGAAATAGTTCGTCGGGTTGTCGAGCGCGGTGTTGACCTTCTTGCCGGTGGAGAGGCGGTTTTGAGTGGTCGCAAGAAGATCCGCGGTGGCCTGCAACGAGAGCAGGTTCTGGCGAACTGACGCGGAAAGAACAATACCGGACATGGGT
>VAZS01000111.1 GCA_005884855.1 Alphaproteobacteria bacterium
TTCCCGGAAACGATGACGTCCACACCGAGCCGGACCAAATCTGCAGCAAGCGCTGGCAGCCGTTCCAATTGGCCGTTGCCGTAGCGGTACTCGATCAAGACGTTCTGGCCAACCCGGTAACCAAGGCTCCGCAAGCCCTCCTCGAACGCTTTACTGAGATGGGCTTGGTGCTCCCGCGACGCGAACGCAAGATACCCCACTCGGTAGACTCGCCCTGTGGGTTGCTGAGCATCCGCCGCGAGCGGCCACGCCATCGCACTGCCGCCGAGCATCGTGATGAAATCGCGGCGCTGCATGTATCCCCAAGAAAACGTTTCTTCCTGTGCCTAAGCCTAACACTTTGCGACGGGATGGCGAGTGAGAAACGGCGGCTAATCGAGCCGGCAGGCGGCACTGAGGTCGAAGCTATTGATGGGACGGCGTACGCCGCTGCAATATTGTCGCAAGCATCGGGGTGTTCGAGGTCGCAAACCAAGTGCCACGCTCGGAAATCGCGAGTTTTATTCGATCACCTGCTCGGCGCTTGCCAACACATTGACCGGAATCGTGATGCCCAGAGAGTTCGCGGTCTTCAGGTTGATGACCAGTTCGAATTTGGTGGACTGTTCCACCGACTAAAGCTTAGCACTTTGGGAGCGGGCGGGGAGCGGAAACGGCAAGAAGTTAGTGCCGCTAGCGCCGGACGAGCTCCGGAAAAGGGTCGGCGATCTCTGCATTATTCCGGCACGGAATCCGCTTGTTGAAGTGGTCGTGCCTCACTTGAAGCATGAACGGGCTCACCAGTTCGGCCAAAACGGCAGGCGATCGCGTGAGCGCGCGTAGCCAAACTCGCCGGCAGGAGCGCGTCGGCGCATCTTGATGCCTCCTTGCGGCTCGCCGCTCAGGAGCACCACGAAATCCGTGCCGTTTCCGGTTTCGGAACTCAACGCCTCGTCGGTGATGATAAGGGAAGATCGCGGGGACGTCGCGGAGATACGATCCAATGCCTCCGGTGGAATGACAATGCGGTCGAGCGCGGATTTTGCACTGCTTGCGTCCACCGGCGAGGCTTCGACGTCGCGACCTTGCCCGCGTGGACGTCCACCGTCCAACGAGACGACGCTCCATCGCATGTTGGTGTCGTCCGTCCGCTCCATGACGGTGAAGACGTGCGTGCCAATCGGACGATCGACATCCTGGATCGTGACCGGACTCTCCATGATAGGCTCAAAGGCTTGCCGGACGTAAAGGCGCTGGGTCTTGCGGCTGATTAGCACCGATACCGGCTCGAGCTCGCGTGCAGCCTGGCGCGCCGCCTCGACTGCCGCGACCCGCGCAGTCTCTGCCAGGACGGATGCTTCGCGCGCACGCGTGAGGCGATCGAGCTTCGGCTGCAGCTCCGCTTTCGCTGCCGCCAATTGCGCGTCCAACTCGGCCACGCTGGCGACTGCCTGCGCCTTGGTGCGCTCAGCCTGCTCCTTTGCCTCCCCTGGGATCGCGGCGCCAAGCGCAGTCTCCGCGGCCGCCAATTGCGCCTCAGCTCTGCGCTTCAGGTTTTCCGGAACGCGCACCGGCACCATTGCTTGTGAGGCCTCCCGGAGGGCCGTTCCCACCGCGAGTCTCGCCTGATCCGCCTTTCTGGCTGCCTCATCCGCTTCTGCACGACGGGCAGCGGCGAAGGCGCGGACACCCGGTTTCGACAGAAACAGAACTGGATGGGCTATCTCGACGGGTGCCACATCGGTTGGTGCCACGATTACCCGCAACCCCAGCCGGGTCGCCTCGAACAGGCGTGCCGCGAAATCGAACGGCATCCGCACGCACCCATGGGAGGCCGGATATCCCGGCAGCGGACCGCCGTGGAGCGCAATGCCCGACCAGGTGATGCGCTGCATGTGGGGCATGTAGGCATCGTCATAGAGGTTCGAGTAGTGGTCAGCTTCTTTTTGGATGATGCTGAATATCCCCGCGGGCGTCTCGCGTCCCTTCTGCCCGCTCGACACCGGCGCCCGAACGATCCAGCTGTTGGCGTCATAGACGGTGATCCGCTGCTTGCGGAGCGAAACGATCGCCATGATCGGCTCGCCGGCAGTGCGCGACTCGATGGACTCGATCGAGCGTTCGCTCCGGCGTTCCAGGGCACCCGCATGATCTGCGGGAGCCGCAATCAGCGCGGCCAGACCCGCGGCAATGACAAGATGCGCGGGCCACCGCCGTCTCTGGTTGCGCTGCGGGTTCACAGAACGAGACCTCATGCACGTCCCATCTGATTGGGGCTACGCCCTGCTTGCAATCACGGGAATCATAACGCCGTTTGGTCAAACGCGCCAACTCGGTCTTTCGACTGCGCCAGATCGTGTCGGTCACAAATATTCTTGGACAAACCGTTCAGGCATGAAAATCCGGACCGAATGCAGCCGCCATCTGCATAGGGTCCGGCCTGAATGTTTGTTGTAATTCTGTAATCGAAAGACGGACCTCAAACACGATCCTGATGGGCCATGAGGTCTGTCGAGCGACTACTTCTTTTTCTTCTTTCCCGTCTTCTTGGCCTTCTTTGCCTTCTTCGCTTTCTTCGCCATGTTACCCTCCGTCATCCCAAAAAGTTGGCTCAATGCAAGTCGACATCGACATGCATAGATGCAGAGTACACCACATTTGCAAAATTTATAGTTCGAGCTTCAAAGAAGGTAAACGACCGCGCCCACCGCGACGAAGGCGGGGGGTCAATCAACATTCTTCGTCGCGCGCTTGCTCCGCCCCTTACCTTCGCTCTCCAGCGCCTTGCGCACCTGCTTGAATTCCTCCAACGATGCCTTCTCGACTCGCGGAAACTGCAAGCCCAGCGTTTCCAGCTTGCTGACGATCGCCGAACCGATCACCACACGCGCAAACCATTTGTGATCGGCCGGAACGACGTACCATGGCGCCGCCGCCGTCGAGGTGTGCCGCACGATGTCCTGATACACCGCCATATATCTCGGCCATAACGCGCGCTCGGCGATGTCGTTCATGGAAAATTTCCAGTTCTTCGAGGGATCATCAAGCCTATCCAGAAACCGCTGACGCTGCTCCTGTTTTGAAACGTTGAGAAAGAATTTCAGGATCACCGTGCCGTTGCGCGTGAGATAGCGCTCGATCGCTGAAATGTCCTCAAACCGCTCGCGCCAGAGGTTTTTGGTGATCAAACGCTGCGGCGTCTTTTCCTTGGCGAGGATTTCCGGATGCACTCGCGTCACCAGACATTCCTCGTAATACGAACGATTGAAGATGCCGATCCGGCCACGTTGTGGCAGCGCGATCATGCTGCGCCACATGAAATCGTGATCGAGCTCCTGGGGTGTCGGCTGCTTGAAGGAATAGACCTCGCAGCCCTGCGGATTGACGCCAGCGAATATGCTTTTGATGGCGCTGTCCTTGCCCGAGGCGTCCATGCCCTGAAGCATCACGAGCAGCGACCACCGATCTTCCGCGTAAAGCCGTTCCTGAAAATCGGTCAGCCGCTTGCGGTTGGCTTCGACAATCTTTTCAGCCGTTTCCTTGTCGAGGCCGCCCTTCTCGTTGGTCTTGTGAGATTTGAGGTGGAACGTGCCTGATCCGTCAAAACGGAACGGCGCAGTAAAGGATTTCAGCTCGGCGCCAAGCGATTGCGAGGATTTCTTGCTCATGAGATGAGACCCTTTCTTTCCGCTCCAAAGCCTATGCACTCATCTGTGTTTCCAGGAACGCAATCACAAAACCCGGCATCGCAACCGTGACATCGCCCTTCTCGCGAACCAAATGGATCGCGGAAAGCTCGGGCTGGGCTTGCCGCGCAAGGTTGGCTTCGACCCGCGCGCGCAGCGCTTCCCCGGTAAGATTGACATCCAGGATCCTGATGATCGCAATAGCCGCCCCGGAGACCACGCAGTACCAATGCCCGCCGGCCCGATAGTCCGCCGCAGTCAGACCGGTTTCCTCCTCGACTTCGCGAGCGACACTGCCGGCGATGTCGACTGCGCCGCCGCTGATGTCGTCGAGGTCGGGCGTTCCCGATGGGAAATAGACGCGGCCGGCATTCGAGGTATGCTGGCCCATTTCGCCAAGGAGAAAAACGCCATCGGCGCAACGCAGCGCCCCCATGCCGAAGCCGTTGAATACCGCTGGGTCCGGAAAGCCCCAGTCGCGCCATGCCAGGAAGCTCGCGAAATCGGCATCGAAATAGCTGGCGCTGAAGCGCTCTGCGGTGAATATGGGATTGCGCCCGAGCAGGATGCGGCCGTTCCAGATCGGCTTCTCGCGCTGTTTGCCGGCAAAATGCGCTGCGATCTCGGCGCGCCGCTCGTCAGCGAACGGCCATCGCCAGGGCTTAAAAGCCAGATCGAGCGTCCTGACGCGATGAATGACCGGAGGCGTCATGCCGCCCGATTGTATTTATTTCGCATTCATGCCGGTCGTCTTGTTGGCCTGCTCGACATATTTGTTGGTGAAGGTCTTGCTCACGTCGATATTGGCCTTGGCGACTTCGGGCGAACCCTCGCTGAACACCGCCAATACCGCGTCCGCGCCCTTGGGGTCCATCTTGCCGGTTTCCGAATACATCGGCATCGTGTTCTTCAGTGCGGCGAGATAAAGCTCCTTGTTCTTGCCGACCAGCTCGGGTGGCATCTTGGCCATGATCTCCTCCGGCGAGTGCGAATGAATCCAGGCCAGCGTGTTCACGATTGCATTGGTCAGCGCCTGCACTTCCTTATCATGCGAAGCAACCCACGCTGTGGTGCTGTACAGCGAACCTCCCGGATATTCGCCGCCGAAAACCGCAAGCGTATCCTTCTGTGTGCGGGTATCACTGAGGATGCGCAGGTCCGGATAATCGCCCTGCAGCACCGTGATGGAGGGATCCAGCATGACAGCCGCGTCGATCTGACCCTGCTGCATCGCCGCCACCGCGGTCGCTCCGAGGCCGACGCCGATCACGGCAGTGCCGGCGGGATCAAGCCCGTTTTTCTTCAAGAGATATTTGAGAAAGAAATCGGTCGAGGAGCCGGGAGCGCTGACGCCGACTTTCTTGCCGGCGAGATCCTTGATCGATTTTATTTCGCCGTTGTGCGACGGTGATA
>VAZS01000133.1 GCA_005884855.1 Alphaproteobacteria bacterium
TCAGCGGCGCCATGAGCGAACTCGATGCGCGTCCAGATATTCGCGACGCCCATCTGGCTTTGTGACATCGGGAAAAGAAGGGCGGGGACGTATATGAACAGGGGTGCTTCAGCCAAACGAAATCTCAAGCCTTCGCGGCCAGCCTATATTCTCGAAGAGCAGATCGGCTTCATCCTGCGTCAGGTCTGGCAGCGCCATGCCACCATCTTCGCCCGGGAAATCGGAAACAATCTGACCCCGACGCAATGGGCGGCGCTCTCCAAGCTCACCGAAACCGGTCCGTGCTCCCAGAATCAGCTCGGGCGGCTGACCGCAATGGATATCGCCACCATCAAAGGCGTGATTGACCGGCTCACCGCGCGCGGGCTGACCGAGACCAGCCCGGACCCAGAGGATGGCCGCCGCCTTCTCGTCAGCCTCACGCGCGCGGGTCAGCAGCTGGCCGAAAAGGCGGTGCCGAACGCGGTTGCCATCACCAAGGAGACACTTGCGCCTCTCGACGCCAAGGAGCGCGAGACGCTGATCGAACTGCTGAGCAAGCTGCGCTGATGTCCAGAGCTAGGGTCCGACGATCGTTGGCACCTTGGTTGCCGGCGGCGTATTGCGGCTTCGCTGCGTGCGCACAATACCGTCGATGATCGTCATCCCGACGCCGGGGAGGTCGCCGAGCTGCACGCTATCGAGGATGTTCTTGCCGGCGGAATGCTGCGCCTTGTCCATAATGACGAAATCGGCAGATCGCCCGACTTCGATGATGCCGCAGTCCAGCGCGCGCATTCTTGCGGTGTTGCCGGTGGCAAAGCAGAAGGCAATTTCGGCGGGCACCTCGCCTAGCGATGACAACAGCGAGACCATGCGCAAAATGCCCAAGGGCTGCACGCCAGAACCGGCCGGTGCATCGGTGCCAAGGATAACGCGATTAAGCTCGCCCATCTCGCGCGCAATCCGTAACGTGTAGAGCGCTGAACGCTCATTGCCATTGTGAACCAGTTCAAGGCCGCGCTTGCAACCTTCGCAGATACAGCGGATCTGGTCGTCGGGCAGGGCGGTGTGGCCGCCGTTGATATGCCCAATCACATCGGTGTCGGCCTCGAGAACCACGTCCTTGTCAATCAGCCCGGAGCCCGGGATCGAGGGGCCGCCGGTATGGATCGTGCTCTGGATGCCGTATTTGCGCGCCCAGCCGACCATCTTGCGCGCGGTCGGGCCGTCCTTGACGCCGCCCAGCCCGACCTCGCCGAGCAACTTGACGCCGGCTGCGGCAAGTTCCTTGAAATCCTCCTCGACCATCTCGGCTTCGATGACCGGCGCACCGGCATGGACCTTCACCCCGCCGGGGCGGAGCGTCCAGAACGCGCGTTGCGCAAAAATAGCCATGGCTTTCAGCCCAACGACGTCGCGCGGCCGGCCAGGCATATGAACCTCGCCTGCGGAAATCATCGTGGTGACGCCGCCGTGTAAAAAACTGTCGATCCAGCCAATCTGGTTTTGCCGAGGCGTCCAGTCACCGGCGACCGGATGAACATGGCTGTCGATCAGGCCAGGCGCGACAGTTGTGCCGCTGGCATCGACGATGGTGCTGGCGCCTTCGGCATCGACGTCCTTGGACCGGCCGATTGCCGTGATCGTTCCGTTTTCCGCAACAATGGTATCCGCATCGAGGATCGGCTTCTCCATGGCCCCGCTCAGCAGCAGCCCGATATTGCGGATAACCATCTTGCCCGAACCGGCAGCCTGGGCTTCATCGTGGGCCATAGGTTTTTCCTTTGTCTATCAATGCCTTCCGCGGCGGCTCGACACCATCTTGCCCGCGGCTTGACGTTTGGATCAAGGTGGATTATTCATTCGTACACGAATGAGTGTGTACGAATGAGTTTTCGGCCACAATTGATCCTCCGGATCCGGGAGCGTCGAGATGAGCAATTTCAGCCAGGAAAGCGTTTTGAGCGTCCATCACTGGACCGACACCTTGTTCAGCTTCACCACAACGCGCAACCCGTCCTTCCGTTTTCGCAACGGCGAGTTCACGATGATCGGTTTGAAGCTCGACCAAAAGCCGCTGCTCCGCGCCTATAGCGTCGCTAGCGCCAACTATGAGGACCGCCTGGAATTCTTTTCAATCAAGGTTCCGGACGGACCGCTGACCTCGCATTTGCAGCATCTCAAGCAAGGTGACGAGATCATCGTCAGCCGCAAGGCGACTGGCACGCTGGTGATCGATAATCTGGAGGACGGGCGTAATCTATATCTGGTCGGGACAGGTACCGGGCTGGCGCCGTTCCTGAGCGTGATCAAGGATCCGGAGACTTACGAGCGCTTTGAGCGAGTCATACTACTGCACGGCTGCCGGCGCGTGGCTGAACTTGCCTATGGTGAGATGATCACCGAAAAATTGCCAAAGGACGAGTTTATCGGTGAACTCGTTCGCAACCAGCTGATCTATTATCCAACCGTGACGCGCGATCCATTCCGCAATCGCGGGCGCATCACGGACCTGATGACATCAGGCAAGCTGTTCAGCGATAATGATCTTGCCCCGCTTTCGCCTGAACACGATCGGGCCATGATCTGCGGTAGCCCAGCGCTGGTCCACGACACAAGAGCACTGCTGCTTGACAAGGGTTTTCTCGAAGGCAATCACGGCCAACCCGGTCAGTTCGTTGTCGAGAAGGCTTTTGCAGAGCGTTGAAATGCGGTGGACGAGGTTGATCTGATAGAGTCCGCTACCAGACAGAGCGGCAATACCTCCCGCGACTAGCCAGCAGCAAGCGGGCTCTAGATCAGGAAGCGCCTCAACGCTTGCGGATTGGCTTGCGGGTCGGGAACAGAGCCGTTGCAAGCCGAATTGAAGACGCATGACGTCTTCGGCAATGGCTATAGAAGCGGGCACGTTATCTTCCAGGGACGTCCTGGCAGATGCGATCAAAAGACGTCATGCAATCTTGTTCGTGGGCGCAGGCGTTTCGATGGCCGTGGGGCTGCCGTCCTGGCAAACCCTCGTCGATCATCTGCTGAAGGAGCTCGAGCTCGACCCGGATGTCATTGATGGACTAAACGACGGTTATCAAATGTTAGCCGAATTCTACCGCCTGAAGCACGGTGGCATGGGCCCGTTGCGAAGCTGGCTCGATCGAAATTGGAAGGTCGCCTCCGATCGCGTTTCCGCTTCGCAGCTTCACAAGCTCATCGTCGAGCTTAATTTCCCGACCATCTACACTACAAACTATGACCGTAACCTGGAAACAGCGTTCGAGGTCCACAACAGACCTTATGCAAAGATCGCGAACGCCAAGCAAATTGCAGACGCCCCGGAGGGCGTCACGCATATCATAAAATACTATGGCGATTTCGATGACGATTCTTCGCTGGTCCTTACAGAGACCGATTTTCTGAACAGGCTATCCTTCGATTCGCCTCTGGACATTCAATTTCGCGCGGACGCTCTGGGCCGCACCATCCTGTTTATTGGCTACAGCATGTCGGACCCCAACATCCGGCTGTTATTGCATAACATCTGGCAGACCTGGGAACGATCGGGTCACAAGGATTATCGTCCACGCTCGTTCGTATTCATGCCATCGTCGAACCCGCTGCAGGAGGCCCTCCTTGCACGATGGGGAATTGCACTTCTGACCCCCGAGCGCGGAGCCTGCGTGGATGATGCGCTGGTGGAATTTCTTGCAGACATCCGAGTGAGGGTACGAGCGTCGTGAGGTCTGCTCTGGGCATCGGACTTGTACTTCGTTCGTCCCAGAATGACATTCTTGCGATCAGGATGAAGCCAGAGAACATGCCAAGCACTACATCTACAGTGCGCGGTCAGCCCGCTGTTGTCTTGGTCATTGGCAGGCGTTTCCGAAGCCGGCCCAGAGCGAGTTGGGATGGAACCAGAAACGCCAAAAGTACGTATCTTGCCGCACGTCGGCAATATGATAGGCTGAGACGACTGGAACAGACTTAGTTGCCTACACTGCTTGCAGTTCAAGGAAACCGATCTGAGCCATGGCTGAAATCCGCGACATAAAGTCGGGCAGAACTGGCGAGCCTCCGCGCCAGCAAAGTCCGCGTCGCTTGGCGGCGATCGTTGCAGGCGATATCGCCGGCTACAGCCGGCTAATGGAAATCGACGAAGAAGGAACGCACAACCGCGTTAAGCGTATTGAGCGCGACCTGATAGAACCCAGCATAGCAGAACATCATGGAAAGCTGGTCAAGACGACCGGGGACGGCTTCATCGCGATCTTCGACAGTCCCGTCGAAGCGGTACGCTGCAGCATTGTCATCCAGCAAAACCTGGTCGGCCGCAACGCGTCAATTCCCAAACATCATTGGATAGAGTATCGGATTGGCGTCAATCTTGGCGACGTTATCATCGAAACTGATGACGTTTACGGTGACGGCGTCAACGTTGCTTCGCGTTTGGAGGGCATAGCCGATCCCGGCCAAGTTTACATCTCAGGTGGTATTTACGAGCAGATAAAACATAAACTGGTGTGTGGATACGAGTCGCTCGGCGATCGTAAGGTCAAGAACATCACCGACCCGGTGCGAGTTTATCGCGTCCTTCCCGATCCGGCCGCCTTTCACAGGAATAGGAAACGACGCGAGACCCTGCTGATCTTCCTGCTGAGCCTCATGGTGCTGATTATTGCCGCTGGCGTCCTTTGGTTCATGCTTTTGCAGCCCTACGGCAAACTCGGAGATCACGCTGCAGTGGCCCCGCCAGCACCCGCTGTGAAACAAGCAGCGCCAAGTCCTACGATGGCGCCCGCTCAGCAAGAATCTGCGCCTCAGCCCCAACCTGGACCGGCGGGGAAGCAACAATCGCCGCTTCCGCACTCCGCCTCCCCCGGTGTGCTTGCGCCCACACCGCCGGCGCAATCGACGTCCTCAGTCCGGGAGCCTGCGATGAGCCCGCTTCGGGGCGGCAGCTTCGCAATGGGCAGCAATGAAGAAGGTTCGGAAAAGCCGGTTCATCAAGTTACAGTCAAGCCTTTCGCGATCGGCAAATTTCCAGTTTCCATAAGAGAGTGGAATGAATGCGCTGCCGCAAAAGCATGCGGGTTCATGGCGACTGGAAAAGACGAGGCACCCGTGACGAACGTAAGCTGGACCGATGCCAAACAATATGTCGCATGGCTCGCTCAGGCGTCTCGAAAGCCCTATCGGCTTCCGACGGAAGCTGAATGGGAATATGCCGCGCGCGGTGGTACCCAGACGAAGTACTGGTGGGGCGATCAGTTCCAACCCGGCATGGCTAACTGTAAGAACTGCGCGGATATCGCAGCTGCGGAGCAACCGATCAAGGTGGGCAGCTTCGGGGCAAATCCGTTTGGATTGTACGATATGGGTGGCGGCGTCGATCAGTGGGTCGAGGACTGCTGGCACAAAAACTACCAGGGTGCTCCGACTGATGGCTCGGCATGGATGGAGAGCCAGTGCAGCTCTCACGTCATCCGGTCGGGATCCTGGAGGAATGATGGCCGATATGTGCGGCCGTCAAACCGCGACAGCTACGACACCGATGT
>VAZS01000134.1 GCA_005884855.1 Alphaproteobacteria bacterium
CCTCGACCGTCGCGAGGCGGTCCTTTGTCTGCCCCTGGAATTCCGGCTCACGCACGAACACGGAGAGCATCACGGCAGCGCCCACCATCACGTCTTCCGAAACGATATTGGCGGCGCGCTTGCCCTGGCCGACACGCTCGGCGTGATCCTTTAAGCCGCGCAGCAGCGCGCTGCGCATGCCGGATTCGTGCGTGCCGCCGTCTTGCGTCGGTACGGTGTTGCAATAGGAGGACAAGAAGCCGTCCGCGTCGATGGTCCAGGCAACCGCCCACTCGCAGGAGCCGTGCGCGCCAACGCGTCCGGACCTGCCGGAGAAGATATCGGGGTGCACAACGGTGTCGTTATGGATCGCGGCGGCGAGGAAATCCTTTAAGCCCCCTGGGAAATGAAAACTGTCCTCGGCCGGAACATCCTCCAGCCCCTTCAGTAGGGCGGGGTCGCAATGCCAGCGGATCTCGACGCCGCCGAACAGATAAGCCTTGGAGCGCGCCATCTTGAACAGGCGCTGCGGCTTGAATGAAGCTTTCGCGCCGAAAATTTCCGGGTCCGGCTTGAAGCGGATTTTGGTGCCGCGGCGATTGTTGATTTTGCCGAGGTCTTCAAGCTTGCCCTTGGGTTGACCGCGCTCGAACGCCATCCGATAGAGCTTCTGGCCGCGCGCGACCTCGACTTCGAGCCGCGCCGAAAGCGCGTTGACCACCGATACGCCGACGCCGTGCAGACCGCCGGAGGTCTCGTAAACTTTTGAATCGAATTTGCCGCCGGAATGCAGCGTGCACATGATGACTTCGAGCGCAGATTTTTTCGGGAATTTCGGATGCGGATCGACCGGCACGCCCCGCCCATTATCGGTGACCGTCAAAAATCCGTCGGCGCTCAATTCCACTTCGATAAATGAGGCATGTCCCGCCAACGCCTCGTCCATGGAGTTGTCGATGACCTCCGCAAACAGGTGATGCAGCGCCTTTTCATCGGTGCCGCCGATATACATGCCGGGCCGGCGACGCACCGGCTCGAGCCCTTCCAGGACTTCGATGTCGCGGGCGGTGTAGCCGGCTTCGGCGCTGGATCCGGCTGATGCCAGTTTGAGCGGCCGGCCTTTCGGTTCCGTGGCCCCGAACAGATCGTTGGCTGGTTTGTTTTTAGCAGGCGATTTCAATGGTTTCGGCATGTCTTTTCATATGTGGCGCGCCCTGGAGCGACGCGACGAATCGATTGAGCTGACTATGCCACGGATGGGCTTAAAAAAAGACCGCGGACGAGGGCGACGCGACGAGAGGACTCGGTTTCGAGGCTGAGGGGCATTCATCCAGGGCCATATGGTGACCAACTAGACCAGCCCAACATCAACCCAAGAAGACCACCGCAAGGTCAACCTAAGTACGAGACTGACCTTGCCTTCATCCATAGATTGCGAAACAATCTTCCGGCGGGTTGGGGAATCAGCGAATGCGTTTCTTGAGCATCGTGGCGCTGAGCGCCGCGCTGGCTGGCTGTGCGGGTCGTGCGCCCGCTCCTGTCGCCGTTGTCCAGCCGACCGACCGGTACATGGATTGCACCGCGATTTTAGCAGAGGTCAGTGGCAACAACGAACGAGTAAAACAACTCGCTGCCGACAAGGGGCTGAAGACAACCCAGAACGTCGCCGCGGGAGTCGCGGGTTTGTTCATCCCCGTGCTGTGGTTCGGCATGGATTTCCAGGGTACGGCCGATACCGAAATAGCCGCGCTGCAAAACCGTCAGCAATACCTGGCGATGATGGCTGATCAAAAACGCTGTGCGGCAGAACCTGAATCGCCGTCCCCGCCGGCGAGGACGAAGCGCGCTCTCAAACCCCAACAAGCCGGGCCGTCGGCTGATGCGGTGCCCAAACAGTAGATAGAAACCGTTTAGGTCCTATCGCCAGAGTTTACGAGAGGTCGTGCAATGCCTTGCTTAAGGGAGGACCGATCCGAAACTCGGAAAAGCTGATCTTCAGGCCAGAGCGCTTTGGAGTACAGCACATCGGCCCCACGTGGTACGAATCCGCTTTCGGGAAGGGTGACAGCCGACTGAGATGCCATGTGAGCCCATCAGCCGACACTTGTAGCTTGAGCACGCCTTCCGTGACCGTCGCGCGCATCCGAAAATCAGCGGGATCATCTGCGTAGCGCCCGACAGCCCAATCCGACTTTCCCAGGGTCAAAACGCTACTTAGAAGAGCCATTCCGTCAGACATCTCGACGCCGGCTTTGACCCAATGCGCCTCATCTATTCGCACCATGATGCCGGCCTGATCGTACAGTTCTTCATATCGAGCCCGAACCCTAAGCTCGGCCGTAAAATCCCCCTCGGCTACGCAGCCGAAAAAGTGGCCGCTGTCTCGCGTGAAACCGTAATGCGTTTCTCGCCAGAAATCTGTTTCGCGATCAGTCGTGACCGTCAAAATACCAGTTTCAAGATGCCAATCTCCGGGTTCGTTGAGCCAAGTGCATTGCTCCAACATGATGTCTTCCCCGAGTTAACGCCGCAGCGTTCACGCCAGATTGCCCCAATGCGGCTCAGGCGGCCTGCACTGTAGCTCCTTGCATATCGTAACGCTCCGTCGCGGCCGTCCTTTGTCACTTGAAGTCACTGAAAGGGTTGGCTTACCTGTTCCCCGGGCATTGAAAACCGTGCAAAGAGTTTGCCTTGCTCGGGCAGGCTGACGGCTGGGGAAGGCTTTCCAAACATGGAAGATATTGCGCGCGCCCTGGCTGACTTCGTGCGCTACCATCAAGTTTGGGCCGCGCCCATCGTGCTCGTGCTCGCCTTCGGTGAATCGCTCGCCTTCATTTCGCTGCTGGTTCCGGCCTGGGGGGCGCTGGTGGCGATCGGGGCGCTGATCGGCGCGAGCGGCATAAGCTTCTGGCCGGTCTGGCTTGCCGGCGCTTTGGGGGCCTCGCTCGGGGACTGGGTCTCCTACTGGTTTGGTTTTCGGTACAAGGAGCAGGTCGCCCAGATGTGGCCGCTGTCGCGGTATCCAGATTTGATACCGCGCGGCGAGACCTTTGTCAGAAACTGGGGCGTGCCGAGCATTTTCATCGGGCGGTTTTTCGGTCCGCTGCGCGCCTCGGTGCCGCTTGCCGCCGGGATTTTCGAAATGCCGTATTGGCGTTTCCAGATCGCTAATTTTGTCTCGGCGCTTGTATGGTCGGCCGCGCTGCTGCTTTTCGGCGACGTGATCGGCCGGGTCATCGAATGGCTGTGGCGTGCCGTCTAAAGCCGCGGCCCCCCTGGCGCGGAATAAGCTGCAGGCGGGGGTGTTAGCCCCGTTAACTATACGGCGTGCCGGCGTCACGCCGATATCTTCGCACTGCCATCAAAAGATTGGTAAAAGCGGCCTGACGAACGCGAGAAACGGGCAAAAAGCCCGCAACAAAATCATCGTCGCACTGGGAGAAACATCATGGAACTGACACGACGTCACGCACTTGCCGGAGCCGCTGCACTCGCAGCTTACCCATTGCTGCCAAACGCGCCGGCCAGAGCGGCGGTGCCGCTCGCCGATAAGCAGGCACCGAGCTACTATCGCTACAGGGTCGGCGATGCACAGGTGAACGCTATCTCTGACGGCGTGAATACGTTTCCGCTCGGCGACAGCCTCGTGCTCAACGCGAAAAAAGACGAAGTCAGCGCCGCGCTGGAAAAAGCGTTTCTGCCGAAAGACAAGGTGAGCATCCATTTCGCGCCGCTGGTGATCAATACCGGGGGCAAGCTGGTTGTGGTCGATACCGGCAACGGCCCGGGCGCGTTTGCCTCTAGCAAGGGCAATGTCGGGCAATTCCCCAGCAACATGGCGGCCGCCGGTCTGGACGCGAAAGCCGTCGATCTGGTGGTGATTTCGCATTTCCATGGCGACCACATCAATGGCTTGCTGACCGCGGACAACGTATTGGCGTTTCCGAATGCCGAAGTGCTGGTGCCTGCGAGCGAGTGGAAGTATTTCATGGACGATGGCGAGATGAGCCGTCAGACCAGCGAGCGCATGCAGGGCGTGTTCAAGAATGCCCGGCGCGTTTTCGAAGCTGGCTTGAAGAAGAAGGTCACGCCTTACGAATGGGACAAGGAGCTCGCACCGGGCTTGCTTCCGGTCGCTTCTGTTGGCCACACGCCGGGGCACACATCCTTCGTGCTCTCCTCAGGCTCCGACAAGGTGTTCATCCAGTCGGACGTGACCAACCACCCGGCATTGTTCGTCACGCATCCCGACTGGCATCTGATGTTCGATCAGGATCCGGCGATGGCGGAGACCACCCGGCGCAAGGTTTACGACATGCTGGTCGCTGAAAAGATGCGCGTTCAGGGCTTCCACTATCCGTTCCCGGCGAACGGTTTTGTCGAGAAGGATGGCACGGGTTACCGGCTGGTGCCGGCGCACTGGAGCCAGGTGATCTGAAGCTGCTAATTCCGGGGCGGCGCCAAACGTCGACCCCGAAATCTCAGGATGAGCCATTGGGCACCTTGACGAAAAACCGGCGCGGCCTTATAGCCGCGCCCATGATCAACGCTGTGACCACTGTCATCGCTCGCCGCCGCCCCTCAGCGGTATGGGCGGACGCCTGCGTCTGAGATCGTCGCCCCTGCCGCCGGATCCGGTCCGCGGCCTTTTCCTTATCTGCAGCGCGATCTGATCCGGCGGCTTCCACGTCAAGCCGGAGTTTGAGATGTATACGCCTCCCATGTTCAAGACCGATCGCGCCGCGAGCCTAGCGTTCGCGCAAGCGCGCGGGTTCGGCACGGTCTGCGGCTGGGACGGCTCAAGGCCGATTGCTTCCTCGCTGCCGTTTTACCTGACCTATGCCGATGACGGTACGCCACTCGCGGCGTTTCACCTCTCCCGCCACAATCCGCTGTTGGCGCTGGCGGACGGGGCATCGTCCTGGCTTATCGCCGTAAATGGCGCGGACGCCTACGTTTCCCCGGACTGGTACGCATCGCCGGATCAGGTGCCGACCTGGCTTTACCAGGCCGTGCATTTCACTGGCACGGTCCGGAAAATGTCCGATCACGAGCTTGGCGACCATCTGGACGCGCTCAGCGCCAAGTTTGAAGGCAGGCTTGTGCCGAAAACGCCGTGGACCTCGTCGAAGATGACGGCGGGACGTCTGGATGCGATGAAGAAGGCGATTGTCGGGTTGTTGCTGTCCGTGGACGAGGTTGAAGGCAGCTTCAAGCTCAATCAGCACAAATCCGATGCCGACTATGCGGGCGTCGCCAACGCGCTTGCTCAGCAGCCGCAAGCGGCAGGGCGCGCTGTATCGGAGGAAATGCGAATGCTGCGCCCGCAACTGTTCGAGAGCCAGACCACGCAATTGAATGTCAACGCAATGGCAGAGGGAACGGTGCGATGAGCGCGAAAAAGAAGATCGGCATTCTCGGCGCGTCCGGCTACACCGGGGCCGATGCGGTGCGTCTGCTGGCGCGGCATCCGCACGCCGAGATCACGGCACTCACCGCCAACACCCATGCCGGCAAGACCATGGACGAGGTGTTTCCGCATTTGTTCATGCTGGACTTGCCGCGGCTGAAGGAATGGGAGCAGGTCGACTGGACGAAGCTCGATGCGGTTTTCTGCGGGCTGCCGCATGGCACGACACAGGAGATCATCGCGGCAGTGCTGGCCGCCAATCCCGCTATCAAGATCCTCGACATGTCGGCGGATTTCCGGCTCCGCGACATGAGGACCTACGCTCAATGGTACGGCCACGAACACCGCGCGCCGGCGCTTCAGGGCGAAGCCGTTTATGGTCTCACCGAATTTTATCGCAAGAAGATCGCCTCGGCACGGCTGGTTGCATGTCCCGGCTGCTATCCTA
>VAZS01000135.1 GCA_005884855.1 Alphaproteobacteria bacterium
CGCATCACCGCCACCCCGGCCTCCGCTTCGCTGTGGCCGACCCTCCCCGCTAAAGGGGGAGGGACAAGGAAGCACAGAGCATCCCTGATGAACGTCGTCAGCCCGCAACAACTGAAACTTAAGATCGATGACGCCAGCGAGGTGTCCGCGCTGCTGCTGCGCCCATCAACAGCGCAGGCGTGCTTCGTCTTTGCCCATGGCGCCGGCGCGGGGATGACCCACGAGTTCATGGAGCGGGTTTCGTTCGGTCTGTTCGAGCGCAATGTCGCGACCTTGCGCTATCAGTTTCCGTACATGGAAAGCGGCAGCAAACGGCCGGATGCCCCAACCGTGGCTCATGTCGTCGTGCGTGCAGCCGTCGATGAAGCCGCGCGATGTTGTCCGGGGCTGGCTTTGATTGCGGGCGGCAAATCCTTCGGCGGCCGCATGACGTCGCAGGCGCAGTCCATCGCGCCATTGGCGGGCGTCCGTGGACTTGCGTTCCTGGGCTTTCCATTGCATCCGGCCGGCAAGCCTTCCGACATCAGGGCAAAGCACCTCGACGAGGTCGATATCCCCATGCTGTTCGTCCAGGGCACCCGCGACAAGCTCGCTGAACTTACGTTGCTTGAACCGGTCGTGACCCGCCTCGGCCCATCGGCCACCCTGCATCGGGTTCGGGATGCCGATCATTCGTTCCACGTGCCGGCGCGCTCGGGAAGGAACGATCGCGAGGTGATGACCGAAGTCCTTGATGCGCTGTCGGCCTGGATCGCGACTTGCGCTTGAGACTTGCAATCGACTTGAGACTTGCAATTGAAAGCTGCGTGGTTGGCACGGCCCTCCGGCGGGTAGCCCTTGAGTGCCGAAAAGTTGTTCGTTCCGGAACGTTTAGACAAAAATCGTTTTGTACTCAGACTAACTGCGAGGAGATCACATGAAACTTCGGACATTAACATTTGTTACAGCAATGGCTCTCAGCTCATCGCTCGCATTCGCGCAAGGTGGGGGCGGTGGTGGCGGGGGCGGTGGTTCGGGCGGTGGGGGAGGCGGCGGCTCCAGTGGTTCGAGCGCCAGCTCAGGTGTTGGCAGCTCGGTTGGCAGCTCGATATCGGGACCGTCGGATGTGACCACCAGCGGCGCTTTGGATCGGACAGCCACCGAACCTTTAAGAAGGAGCAGTAGCGATCGTTCAAACACCAACTTACGTCCGTCCGACCCGCGCATCGGGCAGAACTCACGGAATGCCAGGGCGTCGACAAACAGGTGGGACAGACATTTGAATGACCGGCATTCTCCTATAGACCGGATTCGCAGGTAACAAAAAAGCCCGCGACTTGGCGGGCCAACTGCCTGAGCAAAGGGAACTGAAAAGGGAAGCGCCATGAAACGTCGACAATTTCTCAAAACCGCAGGCGTCGGTCTCGCCGCATCGACCACCGTCGCTGCGCCCGCGATCGCGCAGTCTATGCCAGAGTTGAAATGGCGCTGCACCACGAGCTGGCCGAAGTCGCTCGACGTTCCCTTCAGCGCCTCGGAGACGATTTCGAAATACGTCGCGGAAGCCACCGACAACAAATTCCAGATCCAGGCTTTCGCCGGAGGCGAGATCGTTCCGGCCCTGCAGGCGCTCGATGCCGTGAGCAATGCCACCGTCGAGATGTGTCACACCGCGGCCTATTACTTCATCGGCAAGGATCCAACCTTCGCGCTGTATTGCTCGGTCCCGTTCGGGCTGAACTCGCGCCAGCAGAATGCCTGGTTTCAGGATCACGGCGGCCAGGACATGCTCAACGACTTTGGCAAGAAGTATAAATTGTACGCCATTTCCGGCGGCAACACCGGCACGCAGATGGGCGGTTGGTTCCGCAAGGAGATCCACACCGTCGAGGATTTGAATGGCCTCAAGATGCGGATAGGCGGATGGGCCGGCAAAACCGTCGCCAAGCTCGGCACCGTCCCGCAGCAGATCGCCGGCGGCGACATATATCCGGCATTGGAAAAAGGCACCATCGACGCGACCGAATGGGTCGGACCCTATGACGATGAGAAGCTCGGCTTCTACAAGATCGCCAAGTACTATTACTATCCCGGCTGGTGGGAGGGCGGCACGGCGCTGCACTTCTTCATCAATTCGGAGAAGTGGGATGCCTTGCCAAAGGCGTACAAGTCGCTGCTCACAATCGCCTGCGGTTACGCCAACATGGATGTTCAGGCGCGCTATGATGCGCGCAATCCACAGGCGATCAAGCGGCTGGTGGCCAACGGGGCGCAGCTCCGCCCGTTCAGTCAGCCGATCATGGAAGCGTGCCTAAAGGCCTCGAACGAAGTCAACGCCGAGACATCGGCGTCCAACCCGGATTTCAAGAAGATCCTGGATTCGCAGATGGAGTTCCGCAACGACGGCAACTTATGGTGGCAGGTCGCGGAATACTCCTATGAGACCTTCATGATCCGAACGCGCCCCAAGAGCTGAAGCTTTGGATCGCACCGTGGCGCCGGTGGACAATACGCCTGTTCCGCCGGCGAGCCGTTGCTGTATCCTTTGGGCTGACGCATACTGGCGCCCGTCGCCACATTTATTTCAAGGCGATAACGATCGGCTATTTTTGTTGAATTCGTTATGAGGTCTGGGATGAATTGGGCAAAGGAGCGCGATCTTTTAGTCGCGCAAACCATGACGTTTGTTCAGTCGGTCACCGGGAAGAAGTTGGAGGCTGAAGCTCGGACCGAAACACGGATCGAGTTTGCGTCGTTGAATGAGATCGAAAAGGTCGAACGGCCCATTCAGATCGTGGAACGGCCCATTCAGATCGTGCAAGCGGCACGCTCCCCGGCGGCGCCTCGAAAGGGCGCCCGCGAGGAAATTCAGGACAGGGTGGCAGCTTTCCGTGCCCACCAGCAGTTGTTTAATCGCGAGCGCGATGCGTATTTCAACGCGGTCCTGACAAAGGTTCGCGATTCGATCAGAAACCAGCCGAACCCGCCCGGCGATTGATCTTGCGGCGACGGCGGCATTCAGACAGCCTCGAGCGCCTGCGACCGCAGTGACTTCCCCCGGCTTGCGGCAGGTCAGTTCTGGATCGGCGAAAAGGCCCTTGATGCGTCTTCCCTTCTTCTATGGCTGGATCATCGTCGTTGTGACCTTTGTCACCATGGCGATCGGGGTGAATGCCCGCACCGCTTTTTCGCTGTTCTTCCCGCCGATCATCGATGAGTTCGGTTGGGAGCGCGGCCTGACGGCGGGCGCATTCTCGTTCGGATTTCTGGTTTCCGGTCTCGGCTACTCCGGTCAATCGTTGTTTCTGCCTAACTGGTTCAATCGCCGGCGCGGCCTTGCCATGGGGCTGGCGTTCGCCGGGGTGGGCATCGGCTCGATGACGCTGTTGCCGTGGGTGCAGCACATGATCGAGCAGAGCGGATGGCGGACGGCCTGCACCGCCATGGGGATTCTGATCCTGGTGGTGCTCGCGCCGATCAACCTGTTGCTGCGCAAGCGCCCCGAAGACATCGGTCTGCAGCCGGATGGAGACGCGGCCCCTTCAGCTTCGGTCAAGCCGGTGTCCTATGTGGTCGATACCGATTGGGCCGGCATCGACTGGACGCTGAGCCGCGCGGTACGGACTGCGCGTTTCTGGTGGCTCGCCACCGGGTACTTCGCTGGACTGTACATCTGGTATGCGGTTCAGGTTCACCAGACCAAATATCTTCTCGACATCGGCTTCAGCCCAAGCGTGGCAGTTTGGGCGTTGGGTGCGGTCAGTCTGCTTGGGATTCCCGGCCAGATTGTGCTCGGGCACGTTTCGGACCGGATCGGGCGCGAATGGGTATGGACCGCGAGCTGCCTGGGGTTTGCGATCTGCTTTGCCGCCTTGATCGCGCTGGCGAAGTTTCCGACCCTGCTGCTGGTCTACGTTATGGTGTTGGCGCAGGGCGCGCTTGGATACGGTTTGACCTCCATCTTGGGCGCGGTGGTGCTGGAGATATTTCAAGGCAAGCATTTCGGCAGTATTTTCGGCACCATCATGCTCACATCGCTCGCCGGAGGCGCCGCGGGACCGTGGGCCACCGGCCTTTTGCACGACCTGTCAGGCAGCTACACGCTCGCTTTTGCGATCGGCATCGGCGTCAGCGGACTATCCGCGGTGGCGATCTGGCTGGCTTCCCCAGGCAAGGTACGGGCGGTGGCGGGCCAGTTGCACCGGGTACAGACACTTTAATGCTAGCCGCAGCCTGCCCCACCAACACCCGGCATCTACGGACTTGCCCACACCCCCGGCTTGTGGGCTTAATCTCGTTTGAAATGAACCTGATGGCTGAGGGCCCATGAACGAGCATGTTCAGACTACGACGACCGAGCCGCTCTTTAACCCGCTGTCGCCGGAGTTCATTCGAGATCCATATCCGCATTATGAACGGCTGCGCACCACCGATCCGATGCACCTCACCCCGTTCGGCGCTTTCGTCGCCAGCCGCCATGCCGAAGCCAGCCTGGTTCTGCGCGACCGGCGCTTCGGCAAGGATTTTGTCGAGCGCACCAGCCGGCGCTATGGACCCAAAATCCTCGAGGAGCCCGTCTTTCGCAGCATGAGCCATTGGATGCTGCAGCAGGATCCGCCCGACCACACGCGGTTGCGCGGCCTGGTGGTGAAAGCGTTTACGGCGCGCCGGGTCGAGGACATGCGTCCGCGCATCCAACAGGTGGTCGACCAAACTCTGGATCGCGTTGCGGGCCAGGGCCACATGGACCTGATCGAGGATTTTGCCTTCCGCCTGCCGGTCACGATCATCTGCGACATGCTCGGAATTCCCGAGGAGCATCGCGAGGTGTTTTATACCAGCTCGCGCGATGGAGGACGCCTGCTCGATCCGGTGCCGCTGAGCCCGGCTGAAATCCAGCAGGCCAATGCCGCCAATCTCACGGCGCAGATGTATTTTCAGCAGCTGTTCGAGTTGCGGCGGAAGAATCCCGGCGAGGACTTGACCACACAGTTGGTGCAGGCCGAAGAAGACGGCAGCAAGCTCTCCAACGAGGAGCTGACCGCCAATATCATTCTGTTGTTCGGAGCCGGTCACGAGACCACCGTCAACCTGATCGGAAACGGGCTGTTGGCGCTGCACCGAAATCCCGATCAGCTCGCCTTGCTCAAGGCCAATCCGGAGCTCATTAGCAACGCCATCGAGGAATTCCTGCGTTACGACTCATCGGTACAACTGACCGGCCGGGTGGCGCTGGAAGATATCGACGACCTCGGGGGCAAGAAAATACCGAAGGGCGAAAGCGTGCTGTGCCTGTTGGGTTCGGCCAATCGCGACCCGGCGGTCTATCCCGACCGGCCGGAGCAGCTCGATATCACACGGCCCAAAATCCGCCCGCTCTCGTTTGGCGGGGGCATTCACCTTTGCCTCGGCGCCCAACTGGCGCGTATCGAGGCCGAGGTCGCGATTGCGACCTTGTTAGGCCGCCTGCCGGACCTGCGGCTCGACAATGCCGAAAACCCGGAATGGCGGCCGACTTTCGTGCTGCGTGGCCTCAAGAACTTACCTGCAAGCTGGTGAGGGCGTACGCTCGCACGGCGCTGTGACTTCGCCATAGTTGTCGCTATATTATATTCAACCCGCTATCGGGTTGAACGCGATGGCATGATGCCCCTGCGGATCGCGCCGATCATGCCGCGGGAAGCCGCGCCGGGAGCGTGCGCAAAGGAGACACCGTGCAGACGACGCTGCTCGGATTGGCGATTGCCTTTATTGTTGCGCTAGTGGCCGCGCTGATCGGGCCGTACTTCATCGACTGGAATCAGTTCCGGCCGCAATTCGAGGCCGAGGCCACCCGTGTGGTTGGCGCGCCGGTCCGCGTTGCCGGCAAGCTCGATGCGCGGCTGCTGCCGACGCCATCGCTGCGGCTGCGCTCCGTGGTGGTCGGCGGCGCCAATGACTTGGGCAAGGTCCGGGCCGACAAGCTCGATGTGGAGTTCAGCCTCGGCTCCTTGATGCGCGGCGAGTGGCGCGCGGACGAACTGACGATCAACGGGATGTCGCTCGATCTCGGTCTCGATTCGCAAGGCCGGGTCGACTGGCCAGTGTCGAGCGGAAAATTCAATCTGGGCTCGCTGGCGATCGATCGTTTGAACCTGACCGGCCGCATCGCGCTTCACGATGCGACGAGCCATGGCACGGTTGAGCTGAATGATATCGCCTTTAGCGGAGATGTTCGCTCGCTGGCCGGCTCGGTGCGCGGCGACGGCAACTTCATGCTGTCGGGAACGCGCTATCCGTTTCGAGTTTCGTCCGGCCAGAGCGTGGATGGCAACGGCACCCGCGTTCACCTCAACATCGATCCCGGCGCGCGTGCATTGTCCGTCGATCTCGATGGCGTGCTCTCTTTCGAGTCGCGCGCCCCGCGCTTCGATGGAGCGATCGTGCTGGCCATTCCTGCGGGGCTCAAGGCGCAGGGCGATGTCCCGATCACGCCTTGGCGGATATCAGCCAGGGTCAAGGCCGATCCAGCGAGCGCGCGTCTCGAACAGCTCGAGACCAGCTACGGCGCCGAGGAGCGCGCGTTAAAGTTCACAGGTCTGGGAGAGGTTCGCTTCGGCGCCTCGCCGCTGCTGCGTGCGGCGATTTCGGCACGGCAGCTCGATGCCGACAGGTTTGCCGCCAAGGATACAGGCGCGGCGGAGCCGCTGCGATTGCTGCCGGTGTTACGCGCATTGACGGCGGAGATGCCGCAGGCGCCTATCGCAACGCAAATCGAACTGAATGCCGAGCAGATCATGCTGGGCGGTCGTCCGGTGCAGAATCTTGCCGCCGATCTGCGCAGCGACACCAGATTTTGGACGATTGAGCGGCTGGATTTTCGCGCGCCTGGCGCGACGCAACTGTCGCTGAACGGCGCCAAGGCGCAAGCGGATCTCTCCAATTTCACCGGCGCTCTCAGCGTCGAATCCTCAGACCCTGATGCACTGGTCACGTGGCTGCAGGGCCGCAGCGATGTCAGCTATCGCAGCAAGAAGCCCTTGCGCCTGCAGGGCAATGTCACCATGGCGTCGGGTCGCGTAGCCATCGAGTCCATGAAGGCGGAGATCGACGGCGGCGGCGTCGAGGGGCGGGTTGCGCTTGCAAGCCGCCAGGCCGGCGGCTCCCGCTTCGATGCCGAACTGAAGGGGGAGCGCCTCGATTTCGATGCGGTGGCGGCCTTTGCCCGTTCGCTTGCAGGTCCCCAAACAGAATGGCCCGACGAGGCGCTTGTTTCGCTCGATATCGACCGCGCCACTTCGGCAGGGCAGGAGTTGCAGCCGTTCGTGGCGAAACTGGGCTATGGACCAAATACGATCTCTATCGATCAGTTCAGGATCGGCATCGCCGGCGGCGCGATGCTGGAGGGCTGGGCCAAGTTCAACCGCGCCGATGCCACGGGAAAGCTGGCGCTGAATTCAAGCGCCGCCTCAGTAAGTCAAATCACCGCGCTGTTAGCGCCGTTTGCGCCGGCGCTGGCCTCGCGGCTGGATGGGATTGGGACAAATCCAGGTCCCGCGCACCTTAAGCTGACGCTCGATGTTAACAAGAATTCACAGAAGGCCGACCGCGCCAGCGCCCGCGCTGTTCTCGAGGTCGCCGCGCCGCAGCTCAACGGCTTCGCTACGCTGACCGCAATGCCTGAAGTCGCTGCGCTGCGAGGGATCGATCTCGATGCGCTTCGGCGCAGCGAGTTTAGCTTCGAATCGAAATTGTCTTCGGATCATGGCCGCGTCTTGCTGGCCGTCCTGGGGCTTGATCGCACGGTGGCGTCAACCGAAGTCCCGGCGCAATTTGAAGGGTCAGTCACGGGCGTTTGGGGCGCGCCGTTGCGGCTGAAAGCAAAACTATCGGGCACCGGACTCGACGCCGAGGTGCAGGGGACCGCCGAACCGTGGGCGGCGGAGCCGAGGGCGAGTGTCAATGTAAGCGTTCGCGGCGTCAGTTTCGCGCCGCTGCTCGATCTCAAACCGGGAGACGCGCTGGCGCAGAGTATGAACCTGTCCTCGCGCGTGTCGCTGACGCGCGGCAAAGTCAAGTTTGACGATCTTGACAGCGCCATCGCCGGCTCGCGCCTGCGCGGGCGCGTGGCGATGACCCTCGATGACGAAAGGAACGTTGAGGGTGAAGTCGGCCTCGACTCGCTGGATCTGGCGCCAGCGTTCGCGCTTGCCATTGGTGCTGCCGGGCACGATATGGCAGAGCCGCTCGGTACCGGGCTGTTGAAAGGCTGGCGCGGCCGCGTCGTTTTTCAGGCTCTGCGCGGCGTGCTGCCGGGTGGCGCCGAGTTGCGCCCGGTCAGCGGCGCGCTGAAGAGCGATGGCCAGATACTGAGCTTTGACACGATCAAGGGCGGAATCGGCGGCGGTGAAGCCACCGCCAGCGTCGACGCCAAACAGAGTCCCAATGGAATTGCCTTGAATGCGCGTGTGCAGCTCGCAGGCGTCGATGGCTCCGCGCTGCGCTATCGCGGCATGGCGATGCCCGCCGGCCGCGCCTCGATGCAGTTGACACTGAGCAGCCAGGGCCGCAGTGCCTCGGCGCTCGCGGGCGCGTTGTCCGGCACCGGAACCTTGACGCTGGACTCCGCCCGAGTTGCCGGGCTCGATCCGCGCGCATTCGACGCCGCCATCCGCGCCAGCGACAACGGGCAGGCGACCGACGACTCCCGGCTGCGGCAGATTATCGACCCGGTGCTCTCGGCCGGCGCTTTGTCGGTGAGGTCGGCGCAAATTCCATTCAGCCTCGGAGA
>VAZS01000460.1 GCA_005884855.1 Alphaproteobacteria bacterium
AGCCCAGCGCGAGGCCGACCGGCAACAGCAGGCCGAGCGCGGGGCGCGCGAAGTGGCGCATCCGGGCGGATGGCGCGGGGCTCGCCGGTGTGTCGGGATCGGTTCGTTCAAGCGCAGGCAGTTCAACGGTCATGGCCATAGCAGAACCGCGTCTTACTCAGGATTGCAAGTTGGCGAATCGAGCCGCCCCCACGGCCAGTCGCGGGAGCGATGTCCGGCTTCCCTTCTGGCGTGAGGCGAATTTAGAGATTGACGCTGTTTGTCGCAAAACCTCAATTGGTCGGCAGCGGCACCTGATCGTCGATCAGCGCATCCAGCGTTGCCTTGACATTGACCTTGGCATCGATCACCCCGGCCTGCTGCAAGGCCAGCCCCGCCGCCAGAATGGATTCGCGCTGCGGCGCGCCGATCCGGTTGTGGGTCAGTTCGGTGCGCTCCTTGAGCTGCTTGTCGGCCACGACATCCGGCAGTTTTGTCACGGTGGCGAATGTCTTCTTCAGCTCGTCGTAATTTGCGACCGAGTATTTGCGGGCGTCCTCATAGACTGCGAGTACCCGACGAACGACGTCCGGGTGATCCTTCAAAAACTGTTCGCGGACGTTGAGAATGCCCCAGGTGTTGGCATCCGGCTTGCGGTAGAACAATTTCGCGCCGTCCTCGATTTCCGCCTGGGCCATCATGGGATCGAGGCCCGCCCACGCATCGACATCGCCGCGGATCAGCGCGGTCTTGCCGTCGGCATGCTGCAGCAGCACCGGGGTGATATCCTTTTCGCTCAGGCCGGCGCCGAGCAGCGCACGCACCAGGAAAATGTGCGGATCGGTACCGCGCGTCACCGCGACGCGCTTGCCCTTGAGGTCGGCGACAGCAGTGATCCCGGAGTCCTTGGTCGTGACCAGCGCGGTCCATTCGGGGCGCGAATAGACATAAATCGACTTGATCGGGTTGCCGTTGATCTTGGCTACCAGCGCCGCGGAACCGGCGGTCGAGCCGAAGTCGATCGATCCGGCATTGAGAAATTCCAGCGCCTTGTTGGAACCCGCCGACAGCACCCAGACGATGTTGATGCCGTCCTTGGCAAATTCCTTTTCCAGCAATCCCTTTTGTTTCAGAATCATCGAGACGGGGTTGTAAGTCGCCCAATCGATATGAATTTCCTTGAGCGCGTCGGCGGCAAAGGCGGCGCCGGGCATCACCGTGGCGGCAGCGATGATCGCTGCGAAGGCGCGCCGTGAAATTCTGAACATGGTCGGGACTCCTCGATTGGGAATGGTACAATCAGTGGCACGGAAGCATGAAGCGGCGTTTGCGCGGCAGCCTCCCGTGCCTCAAGAAAACGCCATTTCCTTTCAATGACTTAATTCCGCACGTCAATGAGAAAATACGCACTCTCCATGCCCGGCCACGAGAACAGCTTTGCCCAAAGTCGAGGAAATGCAGCACGGACCTGCTATTCTCCTGCAATGTCCCGTGACAGCCTCGGCGCTGTCCGATATCGGGGTAGCCCATGGACAGCCTACTGACCGAGAGCCGGCCTGAAAGCGACGAACGTTTCGACAGCGCGAGGATATCCGCCGCCGTTGAGGCGCTGGCCGAGAAACATGCCGGGGCGGAAGATGCTTTTCGCTCCGCCACGGCACAGTTTTTGAAAGCCGAATTGATCGCCGCGCGCGAGGTCGCCCAGGCCGTGCTGCTGAAAGATCGGCACGGCCGTCGCTGCGCGGAACGGCTGTGTTTCGTGCAGGACGAAATCATCCGCATCCTGTTCTCGGCCGCCACGCGCCATCTCTACCGCTCCCCGATCCCCTCCGGCGCCGAGCGCATGGCGGTGGTCGCCACAGGTGGCTACGGCCGCGGCTTGATGGCGCCGGAATCCGACATCGATCTCCTGTTCATCCTGCCTTACAAGCAGACGGCTTGGGGCGAGCAGGTGGCCGAAGCCATCCTGTATTGCCTGTGGGATATGGGACTGAAGGTTGGCCACGCGACCCGCTCGGTCGACGAATCGATCCGTCAGGCGCGCGGCGACATGACGATCCGCACCGCGATCCTCGAAACGAGGTTTCTGACCGGAGACAAGCCGCTATACGACGAACTGGTGGCGCGTTTCGACAAGGAAGTGGTGCAGGGCACCGCCGCCGAATTCGTGACCGCCAAGCTTGCCGAGCGCGAAGAGCGGCATCGCCGCGCCGGCCAGTCGCGCTATCTGGTTGAACCGAACGTCAAGGACGGCAAAGGGGGTTTGCGCGACCTGCATACGCTGTTCTGGATCGCCAAATACGTCTATCGGGTGCGCGAAACGGACGAACTGCTCGAACGTGGCGTGTTCGATGCGCAGGAGTACCGCACATTCCGCCGCTGCGCCGATTTCCTGTGGTCGGTCCGCTGCAATATCCATTTCTTTTCCGGGCGCGCCGAAGAGCGGCTGTCGTTCGACATGCAGCGCGAGATCGCGATCCGGCTCGGATATACTTCACATCCCGGCATGCAGGATGTCGAACGCTTCATGAAGCATTATTTCCTGGTCGCCAAGGACGTCGGCGATCTCACCGCGATCCTGTGCGCCAAACTGGAAGATCAGCAGGCCAAGCCGGCGCCGGTCTTGAGCCGCATGATGGCGCGCTTGCGACCGAGCCTGAACAGGCGGCGGGTGCCCGAGAGCGACGATTTCATCGTTGACAACAACCGCATCAATCTCGCGGCGCCGGACGTCTTCAGGAACGACCCCGTCAATCTGATCCGGATTTTCCGCCTCGCGCAGAAGAACAATCTGGCGTTCCACCCCGACGCGATGCGCACGGTGACGCGCTCGCTCGGGCTCATCAATGGCCAGCTGCGTGAAAACCCGGAAGCCAACCGGCTGTTCATGGAAATCCTGACTTCGAACGACGCCGAAATCGTGCTGCGGCGCATGAACGAGACCGGGGTGCTCGGTCAGTTCATCCGCGCCTTTGGCAAGATCGTCTCGATGATGCAGTTCAACATGTACCATCACTATACCGTGGACGAGCATCTGTTGCGCTGCGTCGGATTCCTGCAGGAGATCGAACGCGGCGGCCAC
>VAZS01000136.1 GCA_005884855.1 Alphaproteobacteria bacterium
GGAAGCGGCGCCGCCGGCGGCGCGGCCGGTCCGGCGAACCGCGCGAAGGCGGCCCTGGCCGTGATCACACCGAGGCCCCGCGGATTCCGTTTGAAGCGGCTGCTATTCCCGGCGTCATTGTCGAAGAAAGCGAATCCGAGGACGAGGAGGCCGATGAGCAGCCCGGCTTGATCCGTACCGAACAGGCCGCAGGCGGCGAGCGGCGGCCCCGACGCCGCGGACGCCGCGGTGGACGCCGCCGGCGCGGCGGGACTGAGGATGGTCTTGCTGGATCAATCGCCGACGAGCTCGGACCGGCCTCGATGTCGGAAGCATCGAGCGTGGTCGCCGATTTCGACGGCAATTCGACCGAGCCGTCCACGCCGACACCCCAACCTGAACCTGTTGCAGCCGCGCCCGAGCAACATCAGGTGGATCGCGGCCGAGAGGAACCGGCGCGTGCGACACCCGAAGTGGAGACCGCTCAGGAAGCCGAAAGGGCTGCTCGGCGCCGTTCCACCGTGCGCGAGAAGGTGAGCTTCCTCGCAGATGCCCACCAGCCAGCGGCAGCAGCACCGGCGTCCCCCAGCCCGGCACCTGAACCGGCACCCGCTCCAACAGCACCACCTGCCGAGACAATCAGCGAGCCCCAACCGCGCCGCGCGGGCTGGTGGTCGCGGCGATTCGGCGGCGGCGAATAAGAACTTGAGAAACGCAAAACCGCCCGGCAAAACCGGGCGGTTTTTTCGTTTCGGTAAGGGCCTAACCCGTACTGATGGCGGTTTCCACGTCGGACGGGTCGATCTGTTTCTTGAGGTTGACGTGCAGCTTCTCGTAGTCGAGTTCGCCCTCCCACCATGAGACAAACACCGTGGCAATGCCGTTGCCGGTGATGTTGGTGAGCGCGCGGACCTCGCTCATGAACTTGTCCACGGAAAACACGATCGCCATACCTGGCACCAGCACCGGATTGACGACCGTCAGCGTCGCCGCCAGCGTGATGAAGCCCGCGCCGGTCACCCCGCTCGCTCCTTTCGAGGTCAGCATGGCGACAATCAGGATGGTCGCCTGCTGACTGAACGAAAGATCGACCCCGAGCGCCTGGGCGATGAACAAGGTAGCCAGGGTCATATAGATGTTGGTGCCGTCCAGGTTGAACGAGTAGCCCGTCGGCACCACTAACCCCACCACGGGCTTGGAGCAGCCAAGCCGCTCAAGCTTTTCCATCAACTGCGGCAGCGCGCTTTCCGATGAACTGGTGCCGAGCACGATCAGCAGTTCATCCTTGATGTAGGCGATAAACCTGAAGATGCTAAAGCCGACAAACCTCGCGATCAGACCGAGCACAACAAACACGAACAGCGCCGCGGTCGCATAGAAAACGGCAATCAGCCCGACCAGATTGCCAAGCGCGGCGGGCCCATATTTGCCAATCGTATAAGCCATCGCACCGAACGCGCCGATCGGCGCCGCCTTCATGACGATGGCGATTACGCCGAACACTCCATGCGCCGTGTCATCGATGATGTCGCGCAAGCGGTGGCCGCGTTCGCCGAGCGCCATCAGCGCAAATCCGAACAGGATTGCGAACAGTAAAACCTGGAGAATGTCGCCCCTCGCCAGCGCGCCGACCACGCTGTCGGGAATGATGTTGAGGACGAAATCGACCGACTTCTGCGCTTCCGCCTGCTTGACGTAAGTGGCGACGGCCGCCGCGTCAGGCTTGGCGGCGAGCCCGTGACCTACCGGGATCAGATTGCCCACGATCAGGCCAAGGATCAGCGCGAAGGAGGAAACGACTTCAAAATAAACCAGCGCCTTGACGCCGACGCGGCCCACCTTGCGCGCGTCCTGAATATGCGCGATGCCGGACACAACCGTGCAGAAGATGATCGGAGCGATCACCATCTTGATCAGTTTGATGAAACCGTCGCCGAGCGCCTTGATCCAGTCGTTGGTGGCGAAATCAGGCCAGAGCCAGCCCACAATCACACCGATGATGATGGCGGTCAGCACCTGGAGATAAAGGATTTTATACCAGGGTTTCGCCGCGGGAGCCCCCGCTCTGATTTCAGCCGCCATGATATTTACTCCCCATCAGAACCGCGATTTGTCCGCCGCTTCGCCGAGACGGCCGCCCACAGCCATAGCCAAGATCATTTGCTTGATTGGAGTCAATGACGCAGCCCAATCCGGCGCGAATATTGTTAAGGGTAGGCACGAGCCTGTCCTTGCTTTGGGTTACCTACTTGGGCAGGGGCCAAGCCCTCGAGAGCGCCCTATCCGAGCCACCGCGCGATACGCGCAACCGCCTCCCGCATTTCATCGGCCGAACGCGCATAGGAAAAGCGGATGAATTGACGGCCTCGAACCGGATCGAAATCGATACCGGGTGTCGCCGCGACGTGTGCCTGCTCCAGCATTTTCTTTGCAAACTCGAAACTGTCAGACGTGAATGCCGATACATCCGCGTATAGGTAAAACGCGCCGTCTGCCGGCAGGAATTTGTCCAGGCCGGCTTGCGGCAGGCCCTCGATCAGGATGCGGCGGTTCTCCAGGTAGCCGTGTTTCACTCCTTCCATTTCCTGACGGCCTTCGAATGCAGCCTCGGCGGCAATTTGCGACAGCGTCGGCACCGAAATCGCGAGATTCTGCTGCAGCCGCTCGATCGGCCGCACCAGCGCCTCCGGCGCGACCATCCACCCGACCCGCCAGCCGGTCATGCAGAAGTATTTCGAGAACGAATTGATGACGAGCGCATGCGAAGAAAGCTCCGCCGCCGTCACTGCGGGAAACGCATAATCGAGCCCGTGATAGATTTCGTCGGAAATGAACCGAATGCCCGCCTCTTCCGCGGTTGAGATCAGGCTGGTGAGCGCATCCCTGGACATCATCGTGCCCGTCGGATTGGCGGGGCTTCCGACCAGGACGCCCTTTAGCGGCCTCTTGCGATGGGCGGCGAGCAACGCCTCACCGGTTAATGCGTGGCGGTTTTCGCTCGATGTCTCGATCAGCACCGGCTCGCAGCCGAGCGCGGTCAGAATATGCCGGTACGGAGGATAACCGGGAACGGCCACGGCCACGCGATCGCCGGGCTCGAACATGGCCAGAAAAGCCAGGATGAACCCGCCCGAGGACCCCGTGGTGATCACGATCCGCTCGGCACCCACCTCGCAGCCATAGGTCTCACCGTAGTGCCTTGCGATACGCTCGCGCAGCGAGGTAATACCGAGCGCCGAAGTGTAGTCGATCCGCGCGTCGTCGAGCGCGGCTTTGGCGGCCGAAATCGCTGCTCGGGGCGCCGGAGCCGAGGGTTGTCCGACCTCCATGTGAATGACATGTCCGCCGGAGGCTTCTATGCGCGCCGCCGCCGCCATCACGTCCATCACCATGAAAGGCGGAACATCGCTTCGGGCCGACGCCCTCACCAGGTTGTTCGCACGCTCTCTAAGTGTCGCTTCCAGCATCGATATCTGCTATTTCGCCCCGTGCCCCAGACTAGCCGTATTCCACAGTGTTTGTTAGGGCATAGCTCGTAATCGTCCCGCCGCCAATCGCTAAAGAACGCCATGTCGCTCCGCCTCAGGCTACTAAAAAAAGCCTCGACACTGACCACCCTCACCACTGCGGCGGCGCTTGCATTGGCGCCAGTCTCCGCGGCGTTTGCAGAGCAAGAAAAGGGCCCGCGGGTGATCCGCGACACCGAGTCCGAGCAATTGCTGCGCGAATACACCCGGCCGATCCTGCGCGCTGCCGGACTCGAAAAGCAGAACATCCAGGTCGTCATTCTCAACGAGAGTGCTTTCAACGCCTTTGTCGCCGATGGCCGGCGCATCTTCGTGAACTACGGCGCGATGATGCAGTCCGAGACCCCCAACCAGATCATCGGGGTGCTGGCGCACGAAACCGGGCATCTCGCCGGCGGTCATCTCGCCAAAATGCGCGAGCAAATGTCGCGGGCGCAGACCCAAATGATCATCGCCATGCTGCTTGGCGCCGGCGCCATGGTGGCGGGCGCGAGAGGCGGTAGCAGCAATAGTGGGTTGGCCAATGCCGGGGCCGCTGCTATATCCGCTCCGCAGGAAATGATCCGGCGCACGCTGATCTCCTACGTGCGGCAGCAGGAAGAAAACGCCGACCGGGCAGGAGTGAAGTTTCTGACGGCTAGCGGGCAGTCCGCCAGGGGCATGTACGAGACCTTCAAGCGGTTTACCAACGACGCGCTGTTCGCCGCGCATGGCGCCGACCCCTATCTACAGTCACATCCGATGCCTGCCGAGCGCGTGGCGGCACTGGAAGAATTGGCGCGCTCAAGTCCCTATTGGGACAAGAAGGACGATGCGGCGCTGCAACTGCGCCACGATATGGCGCGGGCGAAAATCTCCGCCTTCATGGAGCGCCAGGATACGCTCTATCGGCGCTATCCCATGTCGAGCGATACCTTGCCGTCGCGCTACGCGCACGCGATCGCGACCTACCTGCATGGCGATTTGCGCTCCGCGCTCGTCCAGATCGACGGGCTGATTCAGCTGCAGCCCAACAACCCGTATTTCCATGAATTGCGCGGCCAGGCGCTGCTCGAAGGCGGCAAGCCCGCCGAAGCCATCGCCCCGTTGCGGAAAGCGGTGCAGCTCTCCAATAATGCGCCGCTCATTGAGATGTTACTTGGGCAAGCGCTCGTCGGAACCACCAACAAGGCCTACACTGAGGAAGCAATTTCGATTTTGCGTGCGGCGGTGGCGCGCGAGACCGAGGCGCCGATCGGGTATACCCAACTGGCGATGGCCTACGGCCGAAAGGGAGACTATGCAGAGGCCGACTTGGCGTCCGCTCAGGCCGCGTATCTTCGCGGCGACAACAAGACGGCGCGCGAACTCGCCTCGCGCGCAAAAACCCGCTTCGCGGTCGGCACGCCTGGATGGGTCAAGGCCGACGACATTGTTGCTGCAAGGCCGCTACCCGGTCAGACCAGCAACTAGAATCAATTTGGCCGGCGCAATGTGACCATGCCGGCTCTCACCTAGAGGAATTGCA
>VAZS01000137.1 GCA_005884855.1 Alphaproteobacteria bacterium
GTCAGAAACTTGCCGAAGGGATGATTACCGACCTGGCGGAGCTATGGGCGGAAGGCGGCGCCGCGGTGCTGCGAAATGTCAGAAACTTGCCGAAGGGATGATTACCGACCTGGCGGAGCTATGGGCGGAAGGCGGCGCCGCGGTGCTGCGAAATCTCATGGTCAATGAGCCGGCGAATTTCGCGCAACTTGCGTTCGGCACGCTGCCCCGCGAAGCGCTCATTAGCGTGTCACAGAGCGCGCCTGGATTCGGAAGAGCAGGAAATGGCCAGCCGGAACGAAGAACAACGTCAACAATGAAGCGATGGCGAGGCCCGACATCATCAGGATCGCCATTGGCTGCCATAACGCACCGCCTGCAATCGCCATAGGCGCCAGTCCGAGTACTGTGGTCGCTGATGTCAGCAGGATGGGACGCAGGCGCTTTTCCGACGCGGCCAGGATCGCTTCGCGCAGCGGCAGCTCCAAAGGAAGAAGGTTCACTTTCTGTCCGTCAGAGAGGTAAGAAACGCCGGCCGAGGCAAGGAGATCGCCCGCAGCGATGCCTTCAGTGATCACCAGACGATTGTCGCGGACTCCGCCGACCGCGATTGTGCGCTTTCTCACGGTTGAGCTTTCATGCTCGTAACGAAACACGGTCCCTGTATTCTGCAGAACCTTGCCCACTTCAGGCACAGGGACGCTGAGCGGGACCAGAAAGCCGCTTCCGCCCCCAATCAGAGGTTCTTCAATCCTGACTTCCACGGACATACCTGCGTTCAGACCCGGGACGCTGTTGTCGAGCCTGATCACGACTGGGAAGGCTGATACCTGTTCGGCTTTGGACCCCAGCTCCTTGATCTCGCCCTTAAGCGGACGGTCGGGCATGTCGGCGATTTTGACCCCGACTGCCTGTCCCACCGCAAGGCTTTGGAACGTCGGGGACGGCACTAAAAACGACATTTCGAAGCGGTGATCGCTGTAGAGGGTGGCAATCGGCTGCCCCGCAGCAACCTGCGCAAAGGATTTCACCTCGACGCGGGCGACGGTGCCGGCGAAGGGCGCCAGCAGCTTGCTCCGGTCCAGATTATGATTGGCCAATTCGAGTTGACGGCGCGCCTGCTCAAGCTGCGCACGCGAGCTGAGCTGGGTGGTCCTTGATTGGTCGAGTTCTGCTTGCGTCGGGACGCCCCGCTTCAGCAATTCTTTCTTGCGCTGAAAATCCGCTTCCGCGTTATCCGCCTGCGCCTGTGCCTGCAGCACGCCGGCGCTGGCCTGATCGACCTGGGTCTGCAGGGAGCGAGGATCGATTTCCGCCAGCACGTCACCTAGTTGCACCTTCTGTCCGACGGTGAGTGTGACCGCCTTCAACTGACCGCCGATTTCGAAGGAGAGACCGCCGACATCGGCGGGCTGCAGCACGCTGGGGAAACGTCGAACGCGGCTTTCAGCCTTTTCTGCGACCTTGTAGGCGCGAAGGCCGCGAACCGGCGGTTGGCTCGCGTCCTGGCTTTTGTCGCCACAGCCCTGCAAACCGAGCACAAGCATCGCTGAGACCGCACTCCTCGAGAGTTGTCCGATCATTCGCCGGCTCCCTCTCTAGCGACGCTAAGGCAATCCGAAAGCATTAGCGCGGCGTCTTAAAGCAATCGCTCACGGCACTATCGCAAAAAACAGAAAGGCCGCAAAGATGACTAAGTGCACGATACCTTGAAGCACCGTCGTCCGCCCGGTCCCTAGAGTGATCACCCCGAGAAGCAGCGTCAGCGCCAGCAGCCCTTGTTCCTTGCCATCCAGCCCGAGTTCAAGACGGTAGCCCAGCACGATTGAAACGGCGGCCACCGCCGGTATCGTCAGACCGATTGTGGCGAGCGCCGAGCCAAGTGCGAGGTTCAAGCTGGTTTGCAATCGATCGCTTTGGGCGGCCTTAATAGCGGCCACTGCCTCCGGCAGAAGTACCAGCGCAGCGATGATGATGCCTACCACCGCTTTTGGTACGCCGAGATAATCGACTCCACGCTCCACCGTAGGAGTCAGAACCTTGGCGAGGCCAACGATGGCTACCAACGAGACGACGAGGAGAACTGCGCTTAGGGCTGTAGTCCTGTTGTCGGGGGCAGGCAGATGTTCCTCCGGACTTGAACTCTGAACGGGCAGGAAATAATCGCGATGGCGCACCGTCTGGATAAAGACGAATGCGAAATAAAGAACCAGCGAAACAACACCGGCGAAGATGAGCTGCGGCTTGTTGTACAACGGGCCGAGTTCCGGCGCCGCAAGGTTCGGAAGAACCATTGTGAGGCCAGTTAAAGCGACCAGGACAGCCAAGGCCGCAGTCGCTCCCTGGAGCTGAAATCCCTGTTCGCGGTAGCGGACGCCGCCCCACAGCAGACATGCACCGACGATGCCATTGCATACAATCATGACGGCCGCGAAAACTGTGTCACGCGCCAGTCCAGCTTTTTCGGCAGGCGCTGCGATCATAACGGAAACGATTAGTGCCGTTTCAATGACCGTTACCGCCAACGCGAGAATAAGCGTGCCAAACGGCTCGCCAACACGGTGTGCCACCATTTCCGCGTGATACACCGCTGCAAAAACCGCGCCGAACAGAGCTGCTCCGGCCGCGGCGTAGACGATTCCACCTCCGCCGAGAACGAGCGTGATCAACAGGATTGCCGATGCGAGCAAGGGCCAAATCCAAGTCCACCGAGCGATCCCTGCCACAGCCACGCCGAGCCCACCCAATAAGTTGATCACGACATCTATTTTGATTTTACATCAATTCAGCCCAGGTGTCCGCTGCGACAACGGTCGCTTCTCGGCGCGATGGGCGCACTGAGCCAGTGCTGGAAAAAAGCGAGGTCGTTTATCCGATCCAGAAAAACGCGCACCTGTCGACCGGTCTCGATGAGGGCTTTATTGATTTCAGCCCGGGTGGGTATTTGTGCATTTCGAAGATGGCTCTTGAGCACAAATTCGCGAACGAAGTCGAGCTCTGCTCGAAGCTGCACCTGATGCGATAAATACTTCGAGCGATCTAGTGCCCCAATGAGACTTTCGAATTGCGAGTCATTCAGGAGAAATCCCTGATGACCGCGATCGGGATTGGCTTGCTCATCCCTTTTTCGATCGCTGTTGCTGCCGTTTTCTCGGGTATCGAATTGTCCCCGACCATCCCGTCGGATCATCCCACCGTGCATCCACTCGTCTTGGCATGGATCGTTCTCCGACTCATGCAAGCATTTGTATTCGAAAGGTTTAATAAAGGTGACGTTAGCGCAAAAAGGAGTGGAACGCGCGATTCGCGGAATGAGCGGTTATGGAATGGCGCGCTAGCCATAGGAAGCCTCGGAGTTCTTGCCTCAGGCCGATGCCGACTGCTCGCAGAATTCGAGAGACATTTGATCGGAGCCACCAGCGAAGGCCGCACCTCGCGAAAGGCCGCGGGCGTCGATCCCGCAACGGGCCTCGTGTGTTCGGTTTCCTGCCCCCGTCAAATGCGCCGCTCTTTGGAGGGATCCGTTTTAACCAGAGCGGGTCGCATCGTGGTCGCGGGTCCAAACAGACGCGCACGGCCTGGGCGACTGCGTTTCTTATCCGAGACAAATCGAGGTGGTCCGAATGGGATGATCTCTCGGCGGACCTAGCGGGGCTGTGTCGGCGGACAAGTCGGAAACATGTTGTATTAGTGGTTTGATAGTGGTGCTGGGCGCCCTGTTGGATAGATCAACCGAACCATCGCTTTTAAAGGCGTTAAGGGCTAGACTGCCGTCTAAGAGAACCTCGGTGACAGGCGTGATCCGCTTCTGGCCGACACTATTGCGATTGTCTTGCGCGCAAAGCTTCACTGCTGCGCTGGCGGTCGCATTATTGCTGGCGATGCTAGGTCAAAGTAAGGCCGCCGATCCAACGGCCAAACGGATTCTGATGCTGCATTCGTTCGGTCCTCGCTTCAAGCCCTGGAGCGACTACGAGCAGGCCATTCGGTCGGAGATAAGCCGACGTTGGCAAAAGCGAGTGGAGTTTCTCGACCAGTCACTGGTGAATGCCGGAGATGGGGAAAATCCGGAACCTGCATTTGTAGATTATCTTCGCGCTCTTTACGCCAGGCGGCCGATTGATCTCATTGTCGCCATCGGCGCGCCCGCCGCCGATTTCATCCAGCGCCATCGTCAGCAGCTGTTTCCAACAACGCCAATGGTCTTTACGGCGGTAGAGCAGCGCCGGGTTCAGTCCGAGAAGCTGACGGAAAATGATACGGTGGTTGCGGTTGCGCACGATTTCCCCGCTGCCTTCGACAATATCCTGCGCGTCCTGCCCCTCACACAAACCATCGCCGTCGTTAACGGGGCTTCTCCGAATGAGAAGTTTTGGCTAAAGGAGATGCGCCGCGAGCTGGCGCCACTGACCCGGCGGATCGAATTGAGATGGTATGATGAACTGTCGTTTGAAGACATTCTGCTAGAAGCAGCAAGACTTCCGCCCCACAGCGCGATCTTCTGGCATCTCATGAACGTCGATGCGGCCGGGGTTTCCCACGAAGCGAACGACGCCTTGAACAAGCTGTCCTCCTCGGCCAACGCGCCGGTCTTCTCGTACGATGGTTCCTTTTTCGGTGAGGCAATCGTCGGCGGTCCGATGCACTCGGTTCAACAATTAAGCCAAAGCACCGCTGATGTTGCCGTTCGCATCCTCAACGGCGAAAAGCCAGGCGACATCAAAACACCACCCAGTCCGTTCGCAGCACCCATATTTGATTGGCGGCAACTGCAGCGCTGGGGAATTAGCGACAGCAATCTACCTGCAGGTAGCACACTGTATTTTCGCGAACTAACGGGATGGGAGCGCTACTCGTGGCAAATCGCTCTGACCGCAGCCGTCATTCTTGCGCAAGCTGCGTTTATCTCCGCACTGCTGCATGCGAATCGTCGGCGTCAATTTGCCGAGATGCAGTCGCGGGAGCGCCTCACAGAACTAGCCCGTGTCGTCCGCTTCTCCACGGCTGGCGAACTGACCGCCTCAATTGCCCATGAAATTAACCAGCCGCTTGGGGCTATCCTCGCCAACGCCGAAACGGCAGAGGCGATCTTGCAATCGTCGAATCCTGACATCGCTGAACTCAACGATATCGTGAAAGATATTTTGCAAGATGACCGACGCGCCAGCGAAGTCATCCGGAGGATGAGGAGCCTCCTGGCAAAGGCACCCTTCGAACTGAAACGTCTCGACCTTAACGACCTCGTTGGGGACACCGTCGGACTTCTTTCGGCGCTGGCCGTCGCACGAAAATGCGAACTGTTTACTGTGACCGCAGCCGAAGCGCTTCCGATCCTCGGCGACCGTATCCAACTTCAACAAGTCATTCTCAATCTTATCGTGAACGGGATCGACGCCATGCAGGACACGACTCGCGAAAACCGCATCATCAGCATCCGGACTTCGCGCCTCGAAGATTTTGCCGAGCTATCCGTATCGGATCTCGGACCGGGCATTCCCGAAGAGAAAGTAAAGGAGATTTTCGAACCGTTCTTCACAAGCAAGGCGGGAGGCATGGGTATGGGTCTGTCCATCGCGCGCACCATCATCGAGGCGCACCACGGGCTGATATTGGCAAGAAATCGGGATCATGGAGGCGCGTCGTTTCGGATCAAGCTTCCTCTTGTCCGATAATTAGCGATCCGCGGCAACTCGGACCCGAATTCCGCTATTGCCACTTGTTGAAACGATGGTTTGGCAGGTGGACCCGCGCGGACTTCGGCCTGACCTTTGAGCGTGCCAAAAATCGATGAGGATGCCGCCGCATAATGGAATTCATTGATCGTGCGACAGATCACGTCCGCCTTGACG
>VAZS01000138.1 GCA_005884855.1 Alphaproteobacteria bacterium
TCGGTCAGCGTGCCGACCACGCGGGAGACTTCACCGTCGGATCCAACGACCGGCCGTGCCTTGAGCGCGAACCACATGAAGTGGCCGTCGGGCGTGCGCAGGCGGAAATCCTGCACCAGCCGCCCGCGGCGCTGGTCGAGCACGCTATCGAGCGCGGCGCGAAAGCGATCCTGGTCAAGCGGGTGCAATACCTCGAGCCATTTCGCGGCCGGGCCTTCCAGCGCGCCGCGTTTCAAGCCCAGCAAGCTTTCGGTTTCCGGGCTGGTGAACACCTTGTCGGCCGACACGTCCCAGTCCCAGATCAGATCGCCGGAGCCGGTCAGCGCCAGAGCGCGGCGCTCGATATCGGAGACAACGCCGGTGCTGGCGCCACCGCCGGCAAAAGCGTGCTGCATCACCGTAAATCCGATCAGCATCACGATCAGCACAAGGCCGCCGAGCAGCGCAGGGCCGACGATGTCGTTGGTGACGCTGCCTCCCAGCGTCATGCCGGCTGCGATCACCCAGACCACCAACAGGAACCAGGTCGGGATCAACAGCACCGCGCGATCGAAGCCATGCGTCGAAAGATAGACTATCAGCGCGAAACCCGCGAACGCGATCAACAGCAGCGACATCCGCGCGATGCCCGAGGCAACCGCGGGGTCGAACAAGGCCAGCGCCACAAGCGAACCGAGAAAAACGAGCCAGCCGACGGTGATGTGGGAATAGCGCACGTGCCAGCGGCTGAGGTTGAGATAGGCAAACAAGAACACCAACAGCGTCGCGGCGAGGATGGCTTCGCCCGCCGCCCGCCACACCCGCTCGGCGTTGTTCGACATGTCGAGCACTTTGCCCCAGAAGCCGAAATCGACGCCGATGTAAACCAGCACGGCCCAAGCGAGGGCGGCGGCGGCCGGGAACATGATGCTGCCCTTCACCACGAACAGGATGGTCAACACCAGCGCCAGCAATCCGGAAATGCCGATCACGATGCCCTGATACAAGGTGAACGAGTTGACCTTGTCTTTGTAGGCGTCGGGTTCCCAAAGATAGAGCTGCGGCAGTTTATCGGTGCGCAACTCCGCAACAAATGTGATGACCGCGCCAGGATCCAGGGTGACGCGGAAGATGTCCGCGGTCGCGCTCTCCTGACGCTCAGGACGATCGCCCGTCGACGGTGTAATGGTTGCGACGCGCGACATTCCCAGATCGGGCCATAATAGTCCGGAGGACACGATGCGGTAATGAGGCGCAACGATCAGACGATCGAGTTGGTCGTCGGTATTGTTGGCGAGCGCGAACACCACCCAGTTCTGTCCGCCCTCGCGCGCGCGGACCTCGATTCGACGGACGATACCGTCGGTGCCCGGTGCCGTGGAAACCTGGATGCGGTCGGTTTCGCTGCGCTGGTGATCGAGCACGGCGGTAAGATCGATGGCAGGCGCGTCACCGCGGACGCTGACCGCGTCGATCGCCCGCGCCGGCTGCGGGGCGACAAACATCATGAGGCCCAGCGCGAGGGGCGCAAGGCACCTGATCAGACGCAAATGTCAGTTCTCCGCGATCGACAAACATTGCGGGCAAAGCGAACCGCCCAGCGTGTCCGGATAAATGACATGAAAGCGAAGCAACTCAAAGAGTTTCCGGCGCGCTTCGCTAGCTAGGGTTAAAGTGCCAACACAATTTTGCCAATATGTTCGCTTGTCTCCATGCGGCGGTGCGCATCGGCGGCCTTTTCCAACGGAAATGTGCTGTCCATCAGCGGCTTTATGCGTCCTTCGCGCAATAGCGGCATCACCTTGGATTCGATGGCGGTGACCATCGCGGCCTTGTCCGCGTTACTACGGGGCCGCAGCGTCGAACCGGTATGGTGCAGCCTTTTCACCATCAGCTTGGCAAAATTGACATTGGCCTTGGGCCCGCCGAGAAACGCGATCTGGATCACGCGCCCATCGATCGCGGCGGCGTCGTAGTTGCGCTCGATATAGTCGCCGCCGACCATGTCGAGAATCACGTTGACCCCCGCGCCATTGGTGGCGGTCTGTACCTCAGCGACAAAATCTTCGGTCTTGTAATTGATGGCGCGGTCGGCGCCGAGTTTCAGGCAGGCCGCGGCTTTGTCTTGCGAGCCGACCGTGACGATGACTTTCGATCCAAAGGCCTTGGCGAGCTGGATCGCCATGGTGCCGATGCCGGACGACCCGCCATGGATCAGAAGCGTCTCGCCGGGCTTGAGCGCGCCGCGCTCGAACACGTTGTGCCAAACCGTCATCAGCGTCTCCGGGATGGCGCCAGCCTCCAGCATCGACAGAGCGGGCGGCACCGACATCGCCTGCGCATCCTGTGCGATGCAATATTGCGCGTAGCCGCCGCCCGCCACCAGCGACATGACCTTGTCGCCAAGCTTGTGCCTGAGGGCGCCAGGGCCGAGGGCTACGACTTCGCCGGAGACTTCAAGGCCCGGCAAATCGCTGGCTCCGGGCGGCGGCGGGTACGAACCGGAGCGCTGCGCGACGTCGGGGCGGTTGACGCCGGCGGCTGCCACCTTGATCAGAATTTCGCCAGCTCCGGGCGAGGGCACCGCGCGAGTCTCTGGCAGCAGCACCTCGGGCCCGCCCGGCTTGCTGATGCCGATAACGGTCATTTGCGCGGGCAGCTTTTCCATGGTTTGTCCTTGCGAAAATTTTGAGCAGGCATCTGATTAGCCAGCCAAACTGGCGCTGGCAACCGCCTCTGGAAACCGGATATCGAAAAGCACTTTTAAACGATGCACACTTGAGCACTGAATCGATTGGCATGCTCTCCGGCGTTTTGGTGGTCATAAGCGTGATCCCCTACGCGCTCAGGACATACCAAGGCAAGACAAAGCCGAACATCACCAGCTGGACCCTTTGGACTCTTATCGGTGCCGCGCTTCTTTTCGCGATTACCGACCATACGTTTCCCAACTACATCCTTCCGCTGTATATGTTTCTCGGGACCTTCATCATTTCGGTTCCCCTGGTCAGAGACCAGCTGCGGCATAAAATCCCGCTTAGGGACTGGACATAAAGACCGCTCGGAGCATCCGCGCGGTTCTTCATTTACTCCACCTCTAATATTTTATACTTTTGCGTTCCCTTCGGAGTGTGGAAGCTGAACTCGTCTCCGTTCATTTTTGGAGCGAGGAGAACGCATGGCGACTGAACAAGAAGACGACAAACCCAGGAAGAAAATCACCCACGAGATCGGGCAGGACGTTTCACTGCTGTCGGTGGAGGAATTGGCCGAGCGCATCGCGCTGATGACTTCGGAGATCGAGCGGCTGCAGACGGCCATGGCCAAGAAACGCGCCTCCAGGGACGCGGCGAACAGCTTCTTCAAGTCGTGAGAGACTTGGGTGTTGCCCCCGGCGCAGTCGTCCCCAGTTTCGCACGGACGACTGCTGGTGGCGTGGCGGGCTAGGCCAATGGCCGACATGGCAAATGAAAGCTGAAAATAATCGTTCGTTTACGATCGATTAAGCTTTCTCATCTATGACTCGGATCGTCCTCGTTTGGACACCGAGTGGCTCCTGTCCACTCTGTTTGACGCCTCCCTGTTATCAACTTCAAAAGCCGCCGGAAACGGCGGCTCTTTTTTGGGCCGGCCTCGTCACCTCACTGGAAACCATAATCAGGCTTGTGGCTGGACTCCTGGCTGCGGGCGCGCAATGATTTGTTCATTATAAGTCCGGTGAGCTTTCAAGCCGGCAAGCGTAATCAGTGGCGTGAGGCGTTAACCATGGCGGACCGTTCGCAAAGCGAAACAGCTCTCGTGCAGTTCAGCGAGCGGCTTACGAATTCCGCGGCATTTAGCGCGTTGTTTCGCGAAGGCATGGATTTGGTCGAGGAGACCGCCGCCTATCTCGACGGAGCCGGCCGCACCGAAGCCAAGGCGCTCGACCGTTCGGTCAGCCTGACTTACGCAACCGAGAGCATGCGGCTGACCACCCGCCTCATGCAACTCGCCTCGTGGCTGTTGCTACATCGCGCCGTGAAGGAAGGTGAGATGACCCTGACCCAGGCCAATCGCGAAAAGACCAAGGTCAAGCTAAGCGCTGCCGATCCCGGCGCAAACGATATGGTCGAAAGGCTGCCGCAACAGTTGCGGGATCTGATCGCGCGTTCGATGGCGCTGCAAAGCAAGGTTCGCCGCCTCGACACCACGATTCACGCGCCCCCGGCCGAACGGGCCGCAATCGGCAATCCACTTGTGCCGCAGCTCAATCGTCTGAAGGCGGCTTTCGAGCGATAATCCCCGCATTCCCCGCTGCAGAAACTTCGTTGGGATTCCTTGCCCCAGGTCGAGCGCGTCTGATACTCGGTGCCGTCGGTCATCACGACTGTAATCGTATGATAATTCGGATGAATTTCGGGCTTCATGGCATATCCTTCAGCGCGCTGGCGCCTGTGCATCGGTTGTGCGGGGACGGATTTGGGCCGCTCTATAACGCAGTGAAGCCCCCAAAACAAGCCAGGTATCTGCCCCAATTCTAAGGATTTGCCTCCGCCAGCGGCCGAGCCTATTTGGGAGGCGGTAAAGCGATTGGGCGGAATCTCATGAGCGCAGTGGAACGGCTTGATGACCGGCCTGGCGAAACCGCGCCAGTGCCCGGTGGGCAGGCAGCGGAGGCCTTCTCGATCGAGGCGCGCTTAAGCGAGCCGGCCAAACGCGCGCGACTGCGGCCTTTGCTGGCGCTGGCGCCTTACGTCGGACGCTACCGCGGCCGCGCGGTTCTGGCGTTGATAGCGCTGATCATCGCGGCGATTACGACACTGCTGGTGCCGGTCGCGGTGCGGCGGATGATCGACTTCGGGCTTTCTCCCGAGGGCATCGCCATGATCAACAGCTACTTCAGCGTGATGATCGCGGTGGTAGCGGTGCTGGCCGGCGCCAGCGCGGCGCGGTTCTATCTGGTAATGACTATCGGAGAGCGGATCGTCGCCGATCTGCGGCGCGACGTATTCGCGCACTTGATCTCGCTGTCGCCGGCGTTCTTCGATTCGGCGCGCAGCGGCGAACTGATTTCGCGGCTGACCGCAGACACCACCCAGATCAAATCGGCGGTCGGCGCCTCGGTCTCGATCGCGCTGCGCAACCTGATGCTGTTCATCGGCGCCACCACGATGATGGTGATCACGAGCCCGCGCCTTTCAGGCTTCGTGCTGCTGGCAATCCCGGTGATGGTGATTCCGCTGGTAGCGTTCGGGCGCTGGGTGCGGCGTCTGTCACGCAACGCCCAGGATACGCTGGCGGATGCGACCGCCTACGCTTCCGAACTTGTCGGCGCAATCCGTACCGTGCAGGCCTACACCAGCGAGCAACTGGCTAACGCGCGTTTCGGCCGCGACGTCGAACAGGCCTATGAGGCGGCGCGCACCTCGACCCGCGCCCGCGCGGTACTCACCGCCATCATCATCTTCATCGTGTTTGCCAGCGTGGTGGCGATCCTCTGGATCGGATCGAACGACGTGCTGACCGGTTCGATTACACCCGGCCGCCTCGGCCAGTTCGTGCTGTACGCGGCGTTCGCGGCAGCCGGGCTAGGCCAGCTCAGCGAGGTCTGGGGTGAGGTGTCGGCCGCCTCAGGCGCTTCGGAGCGATTGTTCGAGATTCTTCACGTCAAATCGGCGATTAAGTCCCCGGCAGCGCCGGCGACAATGCCGCATCCGGCGCGCGGGGACGTCGGGTTTGAGAATGTCAGCTTCGCCTATCCGACGCGGCCAAAGGTGCTGGCGGTCGATGGCGTTTCGCTCTCAGTACGCGGCGGCGAGAAGGTCGCGATTGTCGGCCCCTCCGGCGCGGGCAAGAGCACGTTGTTCCACCTGCTGCTGCGGTTTTACGATCCCGCGAGCGGTGTGATCTCGCTCGACGGCGTTCCGATCGATACGGCCGACCCAAAACAGGTGCGTGCGCGAATTGCGCTTGTGCCGCAGGACTCGGTGGTGTTCGCCGCGAGCGCGCGCGAGAACATCCGCTTCGGCCGGCCCGACGCGACCGACAGCGAGGTCGAGCGCGCGGCCGACCTGGCCCACGCCACCGAGTTCATCCGCCGCTTGCCCGGCGGCTTCGAGGCGCAGCTCGGCGAGCGCGGCGTAACGCTGTCCGGCGGCCAGCGTCAGCGTATCGCGATCGCGCGTGCGATCCTGCGCGATGCGCCGTTATTGCTGCTCGATGAAGCGACGTCCTCACTCGATGCGGAGAGCGAAACTCTGGTGCAGACGGCGCTCGAGGAATTGATGCGTCACCGCACCACTTTGGTCATCGCCCATCGGCTGGCGACCGTATTGTCCTGCGACCGGATCATGGTGATGGATCAGGGTCGTATCGTCGAGCAAGGCACCCACGCTTCGCTGGTGGCCGGCAACGGACTGTATGCAAGACTGGCGAGATTGCAGTTCGAGGGTGTGTAGTTCGGCTGATTACGTCTCCCTCATCCTGAGGAGCCCGTCTTCGGGCGTCTCGAAGGATGAGGTATGGTTGTACACGCCTATCCTTCGAGACGCGGCAAAGATGCCGCTCCTCACAAGATGAGGCTAATGAGCGGGCTAGCTCTTCCACTCCATCTTGAGAACCGGCCGCCCCGAGGTCGGATTCACATCCTGCCCAACATGAGCAAAGCCGCTGCGCTCGTAAAAACGGATCGCCCGGGTGTTATCGTTGTTGACCAGGAGCGTAATGCGTCCGGGCGATAAGCGTTTGGCCTCATTGACCAGCCGTTCGGCCAGTTCGGAGCCCCAGTGATCGGGGGCGACCACCAGTTGGTCGAGATAGCCTGACGGGTCGATGGTGACGAATCCGACGGGCGTGCCTTCCTGCTCAGCGAGAATGATGGCTGCATGGGGCACCAGCTCGTCACGCCAGCGCGCGCGCCACCCTGCCACGCGGGCTGCGAAATCGATTGCAGGATAGGCCTGCTGCCACGTCCGCTGCCACAGGCTGATGGCCGCGTCTTCATCTTCGGAGCGATAGGGGCGCAAGTGGAAGCGGGCGCTCATCCGGCCATGACGACATCGTGTTCGGAGATCACAGCGGCTACCTCTCGGTCAGCTTCAGTTCGATGCGGCGGTTACGTTTGTAGGCGTCTTCGGTTGCCGCCATATCGAGCGGCTGGAATTCCGCGAAACCGGCAGCGACCAGCCGCTGTGCCGGAACGCCGAGCGAGATCAGATACTGCACCACCGAGATTGCCCGCGCCGATGACAGTTCCCAGTTCGACTTGAACAGCGGACTAGCGATCGGCCGCACGTCGGTATGTCCGTCGACCCGCAGCACCCAGCCGATTTCGCGGGGTATCTGCTGGTCGAGATCGGTGAGGGCGGCCGCGAGCTTGTCGAGCTCGGCGCGGCCTTCGGGCAGCAACTGCGCCTGCCCGGTATCGAAGAAAACCTCCGACTGGAAAACGAACCGGTCGCCCACGATCCGGATGTCCGGGCGGTTGCCGAGAATGGCGCGCAGCCGGCCAAAGAATTCCGAGCGGTAGCGCGACAATTCCTGCACCCGTTGCGCCAGTGCGACGTTCAAGCGCTGCCCGAGATCGGCGATCTTGCTCTGCGATTCCTTGTCGCGCTTCTCCGAGGCGTCGAGTGCTTCTTCCAGCGCCGCGAGCTGGCGGCGCAGGGCGCTGATCTGCTGGGTCAACACTTCGATTTGCGCCAGCGCGCGCGATGACACCTGCTTTTCGGAATCCAGAGCCTTGTTGAGTTGGTTGGCGCGGCCGGCGGCGTCACTGCCCGCGCCGGCAAGCCCCTCGTAGAGCCCTTTGATGCGGTCGCGCTCGGTCTCGGCGGATGCAAGCCCGGCGCGGAGCTGCGAAACCTGATCGTCGAGATTAAGCTTGCCGAGTTTCTCCAGCGATAGCAGATCGTTTAGCTGCGCGATCTTGGCGGTAAGCTGCTCCAGCGCCTTGTCCTTGCCGGTCACTTCCTGCGAGAGAAAGAACTGCACGACCAGAAACACCGAAAGCAGGAAGACGATCGAGAGCACCAATGTGGACAGCGCATCGACGAATCCCGGCCAGTAGTTGAAACCGGATTCTCGACGTGCACGGGCAAGGGCCATTGATCTCTCCGCTATGACAAGTCTTCGTCAGCTCTTTTCGGGCTGGCGCGCGAGCCGCTCAAGCAGCTTCTTGATCTCGCGATTCTGCTCGCCTTGCCCATCGGCCCATTCGCGGATCATCTGCTGCTCGGTCCGCATATGCGCGACCAAACCCTGAATGGCTTCCGCAAGATTGGCCATCGCCGCGGTGGTGCCGCGGCTCGCGCCACCCGCTTCCAGCGTCAGCCGCAGCCGCTCGACAGCGCCCTGAAGCTCACCGCTCGAGCCGGCGGCGGCAGCCTCGCCGGAATATTCCCGCACCGTGGAGGCGAGCCAATCTTCCAGGTCGGTATAAAACCGGTTCTGCGCCTGACTGGATTGCAGATCGAGAAAGCCGAGAATCAGCGAACCGGCGAGACCAAACAGCGAGGAGGAAAACGAAATGCCCATGCCGCCGAGCGGCGCGGCCAGACCTTCCTTGAGGGTATCGAACAATGCACCGGCATCGCCGCCGACCTTGAGCCCGTCAATCACCTTGCCGACCGAGCCGACGGTTTCGATCAGGCCCCAGAAGGTGCCGAGCAGGCCGAGGAAAACGAGCAAGCCGGTCATGTAGCGGGAAATATCGCGCGCCTCGTCGAGCCGGGTGGCGATAGAGTCCAACAGGTGCCGCATGGTTTGCTGAGAAATCGACATGCGGCCGGTGCGCTCTCCGCCCAGTATCGCCGCCATCGGCGCCAGCAGGGTCGGGTGCCGCTCGACTGCCAGCCCGGGATCGGCAATCCGGAAGCTGTTGACCCATGTGACTTCCGGGTAGAGCCGTATCACCTGGCGAAACGACAGGATCGTGCCGATCAGGAGCACCGCGCCGATCAAGGCGTTAAGGCCGGGATTGGCGAAGAAAGCGACGACGATCTGCTTGTAAAGCACCACCATGACCAGCGCGCACAGCACCAGGAACACCACCATCCGCACCAAGAAGATCCGGGGCGAAGACAGCTTGGTCAGTTCGATTTCCATCGCGGAGCGGGAAGAGGGGCTTGAGGCCATTGCCGGTGTCATCCCTACCGAGGA
>VAZS01000139.1 GCA_005884855.1 Alphaproteobacteria bacterium
ATTTCGCGTCAACGAGCTTGGATTTCTCAGGATGGTCCGCGCGGGGAGGTCAGGCGGGCAGCCGCAGTATCTCGCAAACCGACCCGGCCGGCGCTTGGGGAGCAAACGGTGCCCGGATCACAAGTGCCCGTGCCGCAGCCAGATTTCCCAGCAGCGAGCTGTCCTGCCGGTCGACCGGGGAGGCGATTAGCTGCCCGTCGCTTCGTGTCTCCAGCCGAGCGCGCAGATAATCTTCGCGCAGATCGTTTGGACCGACATCGCGTCCGAGGACCGCCCTCTCACGGGCGTGGTGGACCATGTTCTGGCCCAACAGAGCGCGAATCAACGGCACCAGGAACAGGAAACCGCAGACATAGGACGAGACTGGATTGCCGGGCAGGCCGATCACCCGGACAGCTCCGAGCCGACCATGCATCATCGGCTTGCCCGGTCGCATGGCGATCTTCCAGAACGCCATCTTGACGCCCTCGGCGTCCAGCGCCTGCTTGACGAGATCGTGTTCGCCGACCGAGGCGCCGCCGGTGGTAATCAGAATATGGGCGCCGCTGTCGCTCGCGCGGCGAATACCCTCTGTGGTGGCCTCGAGCGTGTCGCCGGCGATGCCGAGATCGATGGTGTCGGCGCCTTCCTGACGGGCCAGTGCGCGGAGCGCATAGCCGTTCGAATACACGATCTGACCGGGGCCGGGGATCGAGCCCGGCATCACCAGTTCGTCGCCGGTGGCGAGTAGCGCGACCCTCGGCCGGCGGCGCACGGGAAGCTCGGGATAGTTCATGCCAGCGGCAAGCGACAGGTCGCGGTCCGTTAGCCGGCTTCCTCCGCTCAACAGCACGTCGCCATTTCGAAAGTCGATGCCCGCCAGTCGGATATGCCGACCCGGGATCGCGGCTTCGGTGACGGTCACGACGCCACCCTCGCTGATGGTATCTTCCTGGATGACCACGGCGTCGGCGCCTTCCGGCATCACCCCACCGGTAAAGATCCTGACAGCCTCACCAGGGTGAACCGCTTTGTCGAATGGGCGGCCTGCCGCGATCTCCCCCGTGACCTTGAGCTGTGCGCCAGCCCGGGAGGCATCTGCGGCGCGCACTGCATAGCCGTCCATCGCCGACATCGCCTGCGGCGGTTGGGTGCGCAAGGCCTCGACGTCGCGCGCGAGCACCCGATGATGGGCCGCGTCCAACGCGACCATTTCCTCGGGCAGTGGCTCGGCGCCCGCGAGGACCGCGGCGAGAGCGTCGGCAACTGGCATCAATGCCACGGCGAACTCCTAAATGCCGAGCGCGGCAAGCGCCTCGGCCACATCATCGGGCGACCTCACGCGAACGGCTATCAAGCCGCGGGCGCGGGCGCCTTCGATATTCTCGGCGAGATCATCGAAAAACACGATGCGTTCCGCAGGCACCCCGATCGCCTTCACCACATGATCATAGGCTTCGCCGTCCGGTTTCCGAAGCCCGATCGAAGAGGATAGAAACACTTCACGGAAATGCTCGAGTACGCCGGAATAGGCCAAGGAGAAATGCTCGACATGCGCTCCGTTGGTGTTTGAAAACGCATAGAGCGGCAGGTGTCGTGCGGCTCGCTGGAGCAGCGGGGCGATACCCGGCATTTCTCCGGCGAAGATCGCATTCCAGCCCTCCAGGAATTGCGCGTCGGAGATGCCGATCTCGAGCAAGCCGCGCAGTGCGGCGAAGAATTCGGCTTCGCTGATCTCTCCCCTTTCGTGCCGCTGATAGGTTTCATCGCGCGAGGTAAATCGCCCTGCCAGATGTGCCGGGTCGCAGTCGGCGTGGTCGGCCCAGCACGCAAGCGTCTTTTTGAAATCGATATCGAGCACCACGCGGCCGAGATCGAACAATAGCGCATCGGCGGCACCGGGGGAGAGCACGGGGCTGTTCATCGCGGCGGTGTACGAAAATCGGCAGAGGCGCGCAACGGCGTAACCGTTGCGAAACAATTTGCACGAATGCTCAACGCGAAAAGCCCGCTTGTCTCAATACCGATAGGGCTCGATGTCCAGCAGCGGGAACGCACTGTAGACACCGGGCAGGGTCGTCGCCGTCGCCGGGTGCAGATAGGAGCTGTCGAGCTTGGCGAAACTGGTAGCGCCGAGCAGGCCAAGGCACCGGATCACTTCATCCTCCAGCAACTCCAGCATGCGCAACACCCCGGCCTCCCCTGCCGCGGCGAGCGCCCAGCATTGCAGGCGTCCGATGCCGACGAGATCCGCGCCCATGGCGATCGCCTTGACGATATCGCTGCCCCGGCAGAATGAGCCGTCGACCATGATCTTGGCGCGGCCGGCAACCGCGGCGACGATTTCCGGCAGCACGTGGAGGGCGCCACGGCCGTGGTCGAGTTGGCGTCCACCGTGGTTCGATACATAGATCCAGTCGACGCCGTGATCGACGGCGATCACCGCGTCTTCCGCGGTGGCAATGCCCTTGATGACGAGCGGTATTTTGAACTTGTCCTTGATCAACTTCACGGTGCGCCACTCCAGTCCCTTCTGAAAGTCGCCGCCAGTGGCGCGGACGCGGCTGGCGCGGACATAACGCTTTGCAATATCACGCTCGCGCCGGCTGTAATGCGCCGTATCAACTGTCAGGCAGAATGCGGCGTAACCGCTCGCCATTGCGCGGTTCACGCAATCCTCGACAAAGGCGTCACCGCCGCGAACGTAAAGCTGATACAGACGCAAGGTGTCAGGCGCGGCCTCCGCGGTTTTCTCAAGGCCCGGCTCGGATACCGAGCTCAGCATATGAGCCGCGCCGAAGCTGCCGGTTGCGCGCGCGACGCTTGCCGCGGCGCCGGGATCGAACAGTTCGAGCGCACCGACCGGCGCAAGCACCACAGGCAAACGCAATTTCCGGCCGAACAGCTCGACCGAGGCGTCGACTTTGGCAACGTTGCGCAGCACCCGAGGCCGGAACGCAATCTCGTCCAGCGACATGCGGTTGCGACGCATCGTGGTCTCGGTCTCCGCGGCGCCGACGATGTAGTCCCAGGTGTTCTGGTTGAGATTCGCGCGCGCCTTGCGGATTAACTCGTGCAGGTTCTGGAACTCTTCGCCGCCAGCGCCGAGTTCCACAGCGGCTGGTGGAATGCGGGTCGCCTCGTTCATCGCGTCCTCCTCCCTCGGATGCTTGACTGCTTCTCGTTGGCCCTTCGGGTATCGTGTCCCGCGCCTTCCGACAAGGGATGCGGTGGTCGCGGCGCTGGTTGGCTGCCATCCGCGATTGCGGCTTTGCCGTCGCAGTGGAGCGCGTATATCTTTGCTCTATCGAATGCCGCCGGGTGCGAGGAAACAGGCCATGTCCGAGATGTTACTGTTCTCACCGCTTGCGATCCGAGGGCTCGAGCTGCGCAACCGTATAGTGGTGCCGCCGATGCACCAGTATTCGGCGGTCAAGGGATTCCCTACCGACTGGCATGTGATGAACGCCGGCAAGTTCGCGGCCGGTGGCGCGGGCCTGGTTGTCGTTGAGTCTACAAAAGTCGAGCGGCGCGGCTGCGGCACCTTGGGCGACCTCGGCATATGGGATGATGTTTTCGTCGAGCCGCTGAAGCGACTGGTCAAGTTTATCAAGCAGCAGAGCTCGTTGGCGGGCATTCAGCTCGGTCATTCCGGCCGCAAGGCGCGCGCCAGGCGTCCATGGGAAGGTGACGGCCCTTTGCAGCGAACGGCCGAGATCGAGGACTGGGACGCGTGGGCGCCGGTGGCGCCGAGCGCGCTGGCCCACAGCGAAAAGTGGCCGGTCCCGAAGGCGCTGGATCGTCAGGAGGTGAAAGACGTCGTACAGGCCTGGGGCAGCGCGGCGCGGCGGGCCCACGAAGCCGGGTTCGACGTGCTGGAGCTTCACGGAGCGCACGGCTATCTCGTGCACCAGTTCCTCTCGGAACGATCCAACCAGCGCACCGACGAATATGGCGGTTCCGAATTGAACCGGATGCGATTCATCACCGAGATCACCGAGGCAGTGCGCACGCATTGGCCCGATGACAAGCCGCTGTTCGTGCGCCTATCGGTGGAGGATAATGCTGGATGGGGACCGGGACAGAGCGCGCGGCTTGCGAAGATTCTAAAACCCAAGGGCGTCGATGTCATCGATTGCTCATCAGGCGGCATCACCGACCAGGCGCCGATTCTCGGGAAGGAAATCAGATACAGCTATCAGGTCCCGTTAGCGGAATATGTGCGCCGTAACGCCGACATCATGACCATGGCAGTCGGCTTGATCATTCACGGCGATCAGGCCGAGCAGATCCTGCGCGAGGGGCATGCGGACCTGATCGCGGTGGGACGAGAAATTCTCAACAATCCAAACTGGCCGATGGATGCAGCGCTGAAACTCGGCATCGAAGGTCCGTTCCGGAACGTGCCCCCGCAATTCGGATATTGGCTGGGGACCCGCGCCAAGCGTGGTTTCGGCACCCAACCGTCCACGTGGCAAAGCGGCCTCAAAGATACCGGAAAGGTGTCGTGAAACTAAGCGCCGGCTTTGAGCTGCGGCGAAAAGCCAGAGCACCGGCCGCAGCGCCGAGAACGTAAAGCGAGAAGGTTCGCCAATGCGCAAGACTGTCGTTTCCTGTTTGCTCGCTGCGGCGGCAGGGGCAGGTCTGGCCTTGCTCGTCACCGCACCGCCCGGTGCGCTTTCGGTCCCCATCGCCAAAGCTGATGTCGGTCCGGACGCCTATTCACAACTGGGGTTGTTCGGCCAGGTGTTCGAGCGGGTAAGAGCCAACTACGCCGAAAAACCCGATGACGCCAAGCTGATCGAAAACGCGATCAACGGCATGGTCAGCTCGCTGGACCCTCATTCGCACTACATGAATGAGCAGGCCTGGAAGGACATGCAGGAGACGACCCAGGGTGAGTTCGGTGGGCTCGGCATCGAGGTGATGATGGAGAATGGCCTCGTCAAAGTCGTCGCGCCGATGGACGACACGCCCGCGGCAAAGGCCGGCATCATGTCCGGGGACCTGATTACGCAAATTGACGGCGTCGCTGTTCAGGGACTTACCCTGGAGCAGGCCGTGAGCAAGATGAAGGGGCCGATCGACACCAAGACCCGGCTCAAGATCGCGCGCAAGGGCGTCGACCAGCTTATCGAGGTTACAATCGTGCGCGAGATCATTCGCGTACGCCCGGTCACCTATCACACCGACGGCGCGGACATCGGTTACATCCGGATCACGTCTTTCAACGAGCAAACAACCGATGCCTTGAGAAAAGCCATCGGCGACATCTCGAAGCAGATCCCACCGGACAAGCTAGTGGGATACGTCGTCGATCTTCGCAACAACCCGGGCGGGTTGCTCGACCAGGCGGTCTCGGTCTCAAGCACCTTTATGGCGCGCGGCGAAGTCGTCTCAACGCGCGGCCGCACGCCTGAGGAAACCCGGCGTTTCGCCGCTCGGGGAGGCGATCGCACCGGGGGCAAACCGGTTGTGGTGTTGATCAACGGCGGATCGGCATCGGCATCGGAGATCGTGGCCGGCGCGTTGCACGACCACCAGCGCGCGACCCTGATCGGCACCCGCTCGTTCGGCAAGGGCTCGGTCCAGACGATCATTCCCCTCGGCAGTGGCAACGGCTCCCTGGCGTTGACGACCGCCCGTTATTTTACGCCATCCGGCCACTCCATCCAGGCGCTGGGCATCAACCCCGACATCGAAGTGTTGCAGGATGTGCCCGACGAGTTGAAGGGCCGCCCCGAATTGAAGGGAGAGGCCTCAAGACCGAAGACCGCTGTTCCGAACTAAGCTGCAATCCGAGCCCGGCGAAACGCAGTGCGTCGTTGTTGTCGGCGTCAGTGGTCAGCCTCGGTGGCCAGTCAATACCGCATAGATATTTTGCACCACGCGGACCAACCTGGTGCAGCGCATATCCTTGTCCGTCTTGCCCTCAAGATATTCAGCAACAGCCGAAGCCATCTCGTCGGTGAGGCCGGTTCGTGGAGAGGGCTGGAACAGCGGCAGGTCGTCGAGCTGGTCGTCCTCGTCATCGAGCACGACATAGCGGTCCACCTCAGGATGGACCCGCAGCCATTCCAGGATTTCCTTGGAGCGCGGCTGTTCGGGGAGGTCCGGCGTTATGTCAATGAACGGTACCTCGTAATACTTCGCGGCAAATATCCCGACCGGATCATAGCGCCACGTCGATGTAAGCACGACAGAGGCACCGGTTTTGCGCAACAGCTCCTGAAATCGAGCGAGCAGCGACTTGTCGACAATGTAAGGAAAACGACGCGGGTTCGGCGTCTTTCGACAATTAAGAACTCCATCAATATCCAGGAAAATGATCTTCATGGAGTCTTTTCAATTTGCGATTCTCCCGCAGGCTCTTCATGCAGCACCAAGCGCTGCGGCCGCTGCGTCGGTAACAGCCAGCCTCATCGATAGTTCCCACTCAAGGCTTCAGTCGCCGCTGCGATAGTGCCCGGACTTGCCGCCCTTTTTCTCGATCAGACGTATCGCTTCGATGCGCACGCCACGCTCCACCGCTTTGACCATGTCGTAGATTGTCAGGCATGCCACCGACACGGCGGTGAGCGCCTCCATCTCGACACCGGTCGGACCGGCGACCTTGACGGTCGCGCGCACGACGCAACCGGGCAGCTTCTTGTCGGTCGTGATATCCAAGGTGACCTTCGATAACGCGAGCGGGTGACAGAGCGGTATTAGCTCCGACGTGCGCTTCGCCGCCATGATCCCGGCGAGCCGCGCGGTGCCCAGCACGTCGCCCTTTTTTGCGTGGCCGGAAACGATCAGCGCGAGCGTCGCCTTGCTCATCACGACGGAGCCCTCCGCCACCGCCATGCGCTCGGTGGCCGGCTTTGCAGACACGTCGACCATTCGCGCTTCACCCTTGGCGTCGATGTGGGTGAGGGCGGCTCTCTGCTGGGGATCTTTGCGCGCCATGAGCTACCGGGTGCCGGTAGCGCGCGGCGTATGATCACGCGCGAGCAGCGCGCGCGTGGCCGCCGCCACATCCGGCTGACGCATCAGGCTTTCGCCAACCAGAAATGTCGAGATGCCGACGCGTGCGAGCCGCGCCAGATCGGTTGGTGCGAAGATGCCGCTTTCTCCGACCATCAGGCGATCCCTTGGAATCAGCGGCGCCAAGGCTTCACTGGTCGCCAGCGTGGTCTCGAAGTCTCGTAAATTCCTGTTGTTGATCCCAATCGTCGGCGAGCGAAGCTTCAGCGCCCGATCGAGCTCCGAATGGTCATGGATTTCGATCAAAACATCCATGCCATGGACGAGGGCGGCATCTTCGATGTCTCTTGCCGCTCCGTCGTCGACGGCGGCCATGATGATCAGGATGCAGTCCGCGCTGTGCGCGCGCGCCTCGACCACTTGGTAGGTGTCGTAGATAAAATCCTTGCGCAGCACCGGGAGTCGTGTGGCCGCACGCGCCGCCACCATGAAATCGAGATGACCCTGAAACGACGGCGTGTCCGTGAGTACCGACAGACACGCAGCGCCTCCGGTTTCATAAGCTTTGGCAAGCGCCGGCGGATCGAAATCAGACCGGATCAGTCCTCTAGATGGCGAGGCCTTCTTCACCTCTGCAATCAGGGCGTAGTCGCCTTGCTCGTGTTTTCTCCGGATAGCGCTGACAAAGCCGCGAGCAGGCGTCGCAGCTTTTGCCAGCGCTTCGAGGCTCGAGAGCGGACGGAC
>VAZS01000140.1 GCA_005884855.1 Alphaproteobacteria bacterium
TTCTAATCTTTATGACCTGCTGGTCATTGGTCTTTGCTGTGATGCAGGCCTGAAAGTGCGCTTTGCGTTCAACGGCCCTTACGGATCGATCAGTACTCCCGGATTCAGCATGCCCTCGGGATCGAGTGCTTTTTTGGCCGCTCTGAGCGCAGCAGCGAAAAGCTCGGGCCGTTGACGGTCGTACCAGGGCCGGTGATCGCGGCCAACTGCGTGGTGATGGGTGATCGTCCCACCGGCCTCGATCAGCGCGTCGCTCGCCGCATTCTTGATTGCCTGCCACTGCTGAAGCAGCGAACCATGGCGACCGAGGGCGTGGAAGGAAAAATAGGGCGCGGGGCCATCGGGATAGATGTGGGTGAAACGACAGGTAACCTCGCCCCTTACTCCGGTCGCAGCGAGGATCGCGCGCTCGGTCGCCGCCTTAACCTTGTCGTGGAAGCTTTCGAACCGATCCCAGGTGATGGCGGTTTCAAAGGTATCGTTGATAAGACCCGCTGGCGTCAGAAACTCGCGGGCATAGGGCATGCGAATAAATGCGTTCCGCCAAATCCCCGCCGCGCCCTCGAGATGCGCATCGCGGGCTTTGGTAGTCTCGGGTTTTCCGCCATGATCGCTGCAGCACTCGAGCGCGCGCGCCATCCAGGCATCAAGTGGATGATCGCCGGATTCAAACCCGAGCACCATGATCGCAGCGTTGCCGTCGGCCGCGCCGGTGTTGAAAGCCTCTTGCGGGTCGAGGATGCGGCAGTTCGAGGGGTAGAGGCCGGCCTGCGCGATTGCGCGCACGGCGCGCGCTGCTTCGAAGAACGTTTGAAAGCGAACCGATGCACCGGCGCGGAATTTCGGACGAGGCTGCAATCGCATCCAGGCGCGCGAAATGACGCCGAGCGTTCCTTCCGAGCCAATCAACATGCGGTCGGGGCTTGGTCCGGCACCTGAGCCCGGCAAGCGTCGTGTCTCCAATATGCCGCGCGGCGTGACCACGCGCAGGCTCTCGACGAAATCATCGATGTGCGTGTAGAGGCTCGCAAAGTGGCCTCCCGATCTCGTGGCGATCCAGCCGCCAAGTGTCGAATATTCAAAGCTCTGCGGAAAATGCCGCAACGTAACGCCGTGCGGCTTGAGCTGGCTTTCCAGCGATGGACCGAAGACGCCGCCTTCGATCAGTGCGGCGCGCGAGGTCTGATCCACCTCGATGACCTTGCCGAGATGGCGCAGGTCAAGTGTCACGGCCGCCTTGTAACGGGCGTCATCGAGGCGCGGCTCCACGCCACCGCAGACGCTTGATCCGCCTCCGAATGGCGTCAGCGAGGCGCCCACGCCCCCGGCCCAGTCCATCACAGCGGCAATCTCCGCTTCGTCACGGGGATAGGCCACGACGTCGGGCGCGCAATTATAGTCGCCGAGCATGGCGCGCACATAATCCGGATAGGACTTGCCGTAGGCATGCGCGAGGCGGTCGTAGCGCTCGCTTTTGCAGAACGCTGCGAGCGAGGGTGGCGGCGCTACGCGCGGCGGATGCAGCGCCACGTTTTCAAGCCGCGGCACGGTGATGGTGTCGAACCCATCGCGCGAGAATTTCGTCCGGTAGCGGCCAAGAACGAACTCCTGTTCCGCCGCCGTCATTGCTTCGCCCTCGCGCCCCCAGCCGTAATGCTTCAGTCTTGCGACGGTCATGGATGTCTCCTCGAAGTTCCTTGGAATTTCCTTGGAATGTCCTTGGGGTGTTCTGGGTAGCAGCAATTCAGTCACAATGTCTCGCGGCAGGGCGGCGTCAGCAAGTCCCGTCTTCGCAGTGACGACGCGGACATGCTATTGCATCAGGAGAAGAAACGCGCCCCTGAGGGGGGCAACCGAAAACTTTTGGGAACGCTTATGGCCAGACGATTGATCGACATCTCCGTGCCGCTGCAAAACGACGTGCCGGCCGATCCGCCGGGAGGGCATCCCACGATCCAGTACATCGATCATCAGCAGGGCTTGCCGCGCATGCTGCAGTTTTTTGAAGGCCTGAAGGCTGAGGATCTACCGGATGGACAGGGCTGGGCGGTAGAGCAAGTGCAGCTCTCCACTCACAACGGCACGCATCTGGATGCGCCCTGGCACTTTCACCCCACGATGAACCGTGGCGAGCGCTCATGGACCATCGATGAAGTGCCGCTGGAATGGTGCCTGCAGCCGGGCGTGAAGCTCGATTTCCGGCATTTGCCAGACGGCTACGTGGCGACCGCGAAGGATGTCGAGAACGAGCTCAAGCGCATCGGCCATACCCTTTCGCCGCTGGAGATCGTGGTGGTCAATACCAGTGCCGGGGCCAAATACGGCCGGCAGGATTACGTCACTTCCGGCTGCGGCATGGGCTATGAGGCGACGATGTACCTGCTCGAGCGCGGCGTCCGGTTGACCGGAATCGATGGCTGGAGCTGGGACGCGCCATTCATTTACACCGCCAGGAAATACGCCGAGACCAAAGACGCCAGCCTGATCTGGGAAGGCCACAAAGCCGGTCGCCATATCGGCTACTGCCACATTGAAAAGCTGCACAACCTCGAGCAATTGCCGTCGAGCGGTTTCATGGTCTCGTGTTTTCCGGTCAAGATCAAACGCGCATCAGCGGGCTGGACCCGGGCCGTGGCGATCATCGAGTGAACTTCTACTCGGCAGCGACTGCCGCCTGCGTTCTCTCCTCCAAACCCGCGGCAATCGCGTCATCGACACGTTCGAGCCAGACGAATTCGAGCTTTTCACGTGCGCCTTGAGGAATTTCTTCAAAGTCCCGCCGGTTTCGTGCGGGGAGCATCACCCTTTTCAGCCCCGCCGCGGCCGCCGCCACGACTTTTTCCTTGATGCCGCCGACGGGCAGCACCAGGCCGCGCAGCGATATCTCGCCGGTCATCGCCGTGTCGCTTCGGACCGTGCGGTTGGTGAGCAACGAGGCCAGCGCCGTGAATATCGCAACCCCGGCGCTCGGTCCGTCTTTCGGCGTAGCGCCGGCCGGTACATGAACGTGGATGTCGCTTTTTTCGAAGATCGAGGAATCGATTTCAAGTTGCGCCGTCTTGCTTTTTACCAGCGTCAGAGCCGCCTGTGCGCTTTCGCGCATGACGTCGCCAAGCTGGCCGGTAAGGATCAATGCTCCTTTTCCGGGAATGCGGCTCGCTTCAATGAATAGAATGTCGCCACCGACCGGCGTCCATGCTAACCCGGTCGCAACGCCGGGGACGCTGGTCCGCATCGCGATCTCGCCTTCGAAGCGGGGTGGCCCGAGAACGGCTGTAAGATCTTGCGCGCCAATAGTGACCTTGCTCGAGCTGCCCTCGGCGATCTGCACCGCCGCATGGCGCAACGCTTTGCCGATTTCCCTTTCAAGCGAGCGAACCCCGACCTCCCGGGTGTAGCCCTTGATCATGAGACGGAGCGCTTCGAGATCGATCTCGGCCTGCTCTGGCTTCAAGCCGTTGGCTTCAAGCTGACGCCGAACCAGATAACGCCGCGCGATCTCCAGCTTTTCATCTTCGGTGTAACCGGGCAGGCTGATGATCTCCATCCGGTCTTGCAATGGACCTGGAATACCATCCAGCATGTTTCCGGTAGCGATGAATATGACGCGCGAAAGATCGAAGGGAACGCCGAGATAGTTGTCGCGGAAAGTCGAATTCTGCTCGGGATCGAGGACTTCAAGCATCGCCGCCGACGGATCGCCCTGAATCCCGCGCCCCATCTTGTCGATCTCGTCCAGCATCATCACGCAATTACGCGATCCGGCCTTCTTCATCGCCTGGATGATATTGCCGGGCAGGGCGCCGATATAGGTCCGTCGGTGGCCACGGATTTCAGCCTCGTCGTGAACGCCGCCGAGACTGACGCGAACAAACGGCCGGTCCATCGCGCGGGCGATCGACTGCCCCAACGAGGTCTTGCCTACCCCGGGCGGCCCGACAAAGCAGAGGATCGGCGCCTTGCCTTGGGGCGCCAGCTTTCGAACCGCGAGATATTCGATGATCCGGCTCTTGATCTTCTCCAGGCCAAAATGATCCTCGTCAAGAATGCGCCGCGCCTCGGGGATATCGATGGTCTTTTCTGGCGGCAGCGCCCATGGCAATTCGATTAGCCAATCGAGATAACTGCGGACCATTCCGGCCTCGGCGGCTCCCTCCGGCATTCGCTCGTAGCGACGGACTTCCTTGCGCGCCTGGCTTTCCGCTTCCGGCGGCATTTGCGCCTTGGTGATTGCCTCATTCAATTCCGCGACTTCCTGGCTCTTGCCGTCGCCTTCGCCCAGTTGACGCTGAATGGTCGCCATCTGCTCGCGAAGTATCGCCTCTCGCTGGCGTTCGTCGAAAGTGGCTTTGGTCTTTTGTCCGATCTCAGCCGTCAGCCGAAGCACTTCGAGACGCTCGGCCAGATGCCGCGAGACCTTGTCCATGCGTGCCGAGAGCTCGATTGTCTCCAAGATCTCCTGCTTATCCTCCGGCTTGATGTCCATGTAGGAGGTGGCGAGATCGGCGAGAGCTGCGGGGGAGGTGGTCGATTGAAACAACGCAACGAGCTCCGGAGGCACCTGCGGAAGCAGCTGGATGGCTTCGATGGCTTGTCTTTGCAGGTTGATGAATCGCGCCTCGATCTCGGGCGAGCTTGTCGTGGGTTCCGGAATGTGCAGAACGCGCGCGGCGAGAAACGGCGTACCAGGAAGAAAATCGAGAATGCGGGCGCGCTGTACTCCCTGGCAGATGATGTGGTGAGTGTCATCCGGCGCGGTGATGTAACGCACGATATTGGCAACCGTGCAAATCCGATTGAGCTCGTCGGGACCGGGATCGTCCAGCTCCGGGTTTCGCTGAAGTAGAATTCCGACCGGCCGCTGCTCACGCAGAGCCTGTTGGGCGGCCGCAATCGATTTTGGCCGGCCGATGGTGATGGGGGCGACCACACCCGGAAACAGTACGGTATTGCGAACCGGGACGATGATGAGCGCATCGTTGGGGATCGGCACATTATCGGTATGCGAGTTGGCTGGAGACGACGCGGCGGCTTCTTGATCGAGTGGCGGCATGACCATCCTCACACAGACTTTGCCAGGCGTAACGCGATGCATCCATTGATTGCGAAGCGGCTCACGGCGTAGCGCCCGGTGGGCAACGCTATCCGACGCTCGAAGCGGCCTTGTGGGAGCTCGAGCCGGTGAATCCGGGCGGTGCGCAGCTCGGCGGGCAACACCCGGTGACCGCTAATGACGAGCGTCCCATCCTGGATGATCGCCTCCACCTGGTCCGGATCGACCCCCGGGAGGGCGACAAGAATCAAGAACTCCCGATCGGTCTCCAGCACGTCGATTGGAGGCTCCCAACTGGGCTCCGGTGAGCCCGCGCGGGACTGCAGGTTGAAGAACTGCTGGCGCAGCCGTTCGGCGCGGGCAAGTGAATCGATCGCCTCAGACAACATCCAGTTGACGGGATCTTTTCTCGGCATCTGTTCTCTCGCGGTTTACTCACGCCTCAAGCACGTTGCGTCGCTTTATCCGGATGTGCAGACGCAAACGCATCCGGCCTAGCATCCCTGAAATAGTTCTTGATGCTGGAGACGGACACCACCGCCGCTACCGCCGCAAGGAAAGTGCCGGCCGCGCTGAGCAATTCCACGATGTCCGCCCTGGAACCGAGCCCGTGCCGTAGCGGCAGGTGCATTCGGTGATCCGGCGGAGCGGGAGGTAGATCGATGCCGAGATAAAATCCGGCCGCCCCGTAAAGCATCATCCCCAGCACCGTGGCGGCCGAACCGATCAGGTCGATGCTGGCCCGGCCCACATGCACGGCCACAAACAGCCCGCACGAGCCGCCGGTCAAGGCGAGCCCGGTTCGTTCCAGCACATGCGCCCACCGGCTGATGGTCGAGCGGGCATCCCAGTCATTGGTGCGCTTGATCATGCTCACCTACCAAGCTGGAACTGGGGAGCCGTTCCTAAATATCAAGCCCGCGGCGCGGCCTCAGCTCAAGGGCGCACCGCCGGCGTCTCGGCGGGCATGCCCCGAGCGCGCCACATCAAATACAGTTCGAGTTCGACCAGCTCCGGCGCACCGAAAGCGTAAGGTTGGGCGCGGATGCCGCTGATGCAGGCGCGCAGGCGGCGCTGCAGGGAGCCGAGTGACTGCCACTCCAATCTGTAAAGCGGATATCCGGTCGGGTGGCCTTGCGTGATGGCAGAGCCGGCAAGGCGCTTATCCCAATTGTCGTCATGGCAGTTCGCGCAGGCGAGATTGAGCTGGCCTTGTCTTTGCAAAAACAGCTCGCGTCCTTTGGCGATAAACGGCTCAAGTTGTGGATCGCGCTCAGGCATGATCGACATGCCGCGCGACTGCTGAGCCAGGAATGCGGTGAGCGCCAACAGCTCACGGCTTTCGTAAGGAAGTGGCGTTGCCTGCTGATGGGTCGTTCGGCAATTATTGATGCGTTGTTCCAGGTCCACGGGATGGCCGAGTGCCTTGTCGAACGCCGGATATCGGGCGGCGACGCCCTTCATGCTGGTGCGTGCGTCGCCGTGACAATCGGCGCAGGCTTTCCCGGCCGCGCCGGCCTTGCTCTTCCATAACGCCTCCCCGTCGAGCACCCAAAGGATCCCCGGATTGGCGGTGTCGTCGTTCTGCATAGCTTGCGTGTCCGGCCCCATGAAGCTGAATCCGGATCGGCGTTCGCTCTGCGGGATTTCGGCTGCCAGAACGGGAACAGCGGCGATCAGCAGTACCGTAACGATTGCGCGAACAGGTTTCATTCGACGGTAATCGAGGCTGAGGCGGTTTCAGCAAAACCTTTGTCGCCGATCCACTCGAATTCGAATTTGCCGCTGTCATTGGCGACCGTAAAGAATGTGATGAAGGGGTTCGCTGCGACCGCGGGAAACAAATCGGCGCGGAATATCTCGGCGCCATTGAAACGGCAGCTAAAGCTGGTGATGATATCACGCGGAACGACATCCCCGTTTGCGGTATGGCGGTAGCCAGTTTCCATGATGTGGGACATCAGCGTCTTGATCTCGATGATCTCGCCGCGCTTGGCGTGTCGGGGAACGTTGATCAGGGCGGAGGGCATCAGATCACCTCGTCGGTGCAGGCAGCCAGCGTAACCACCACGTCGGTGCTGGTCGACCAGAACGAACCGTCGGAGAGCCGCGCAATCGCGACGATCTTCTGGCTATCGGCAAGACGAATGCGGGTCGAAACTTGCGCGCGCCCGGCTAGCGGGCCGAAGTAGTAGTTTCCGATGTTCGGTTGCGGATTCTTTTCGTTGAAGACGTGAATGCTCTTGACGTATTCGTCAGGAGTCATCGGGCTCGAGACACTGACGGTCATCGGCACAGTGTTGCCGTTTTCGACCAGGGGCGGCAAATCGAGCTTGACCTTGCCGGTTCGCACTACCGCACCGCCGACAACGTTTCTGATCGCCGAAGCGAGCGTTGCCGGTGTCGCCTCGGCGGGCCGCAGCGTCACGGCGGGAACCGAGCCCAGCACGGCAGCGCTGCCTGCAAGGCCGAGAAAGCGGCGGCGCGTTGATTGGTCCTGCTTGCGCATCGATCGTTCTGCCTTCCTACTCGCGTAAGCTTGCGAGATAAGCCACGAGATCCTCGATTTGTTCAGCCGAGAGGATCGGCTTTCCACGCCATGCCGGTCCGACGCGCGCCAGGCCCTCGATACGATAATAGGACGGCATGATGGTTGCGGGATTTAGGCGGGAGGCGTCAACCAACCTGAGCCGGAGTTGGCCTTCTGACCAGCGGCTGCCGGCGCCTGTCAGGCTTGGCGCGAGATCGCCCTGGAACTGGGTTTCGGGAAGCGGCCCGCTGTGACACAGGATGCAGGTGCTGGTGCGGTCCAGCACAAGCGCGCGTCCGCGTGCCGCATCGCCCGGCATGCCCGTCAGCGACTGTGGAATAGCATCGCCAACCACAACATACGGTCGCAACCCCTGCTCGTCCGCCCTTGACGGAACGACGAGCACCGACATCACAAGCATGGCGGCGGCAATTAACATCGCTGATCTAGCCAAAGGCATCCACCGTGATGCTCTTGTACCAGGATTGCGCGCTGACCGCTTCAGCCGCACGTACTTCGCGCGTCGCCTCGAGGGGGCTTGTGGTGACAGCCTCGCTTTCGGCGAACATGCCATCGCGGGGTTGATAGACGCCCGACTGGGAGAAGGCGTAATCGGGCGCGACCACGCTATAACAGGCGCCGACCAGTCTCGGTGTCGCCTGTGGTTTGCCGGAGATCAGGCTCGCGACCGCTTCGGCGCATGCCTTTGCTTGCGCGTTCGCCGCCGAAGCGGACTTCGGGATTACGCCGCCAAAGCAGGCGTCCCCGATCACGTGAACAGCGGGCAGGAGTTTTGAAGCAAAGCTGACGGGGTCGATCGGACACCAGCCGGTGTTGTCGGCTGCGCCCGCGATGGCGGCAATGCGGCCGGCCTTCTGCGGCGGAATGATGTTCGCGACCTGCGCGGTGTAGTTGCCGAAATCGGTGACGATGGTGTTGGTGGCGGGATCGACCGAGGTGACGCGGCCCCCCTGCGACAGCGACACGCGCTCGATCATGCCCGCATATAGCTCGTTCCAGGCATTCTCGAACAGGCGCTGCAGCGGAAACGTGTCCTTGGCGTCGAGAATAAGGATTTTGGAACGCGGCTTCCGGGCCCGCAAATAATGCGCGATCAAACTGGCGCGCTCATAGGGCCCGGGCGGACAACGCGAGGGGTTGGCGGGTACGGCCAGCGCAATCAACCCGCCGTCTTCCATGGATTCGATTTGTCGCCGCAGCAATGCAGTCTGCTCGCCTGCCGTCCAGGCGTGCGGCATTTTGGCTGCGGCAGCTTCGTTGTACCCGGGCAGCGCCTCGAAGCGAAGATCGATACCGGGCGCGAGCACCAAGCGGTCGTAACTCAGCGATGCGCCATCGGCTAAACCAACCACACGTGAAAGTCCGGTTCGGCTCGATCAGCGTTACGTCAAGCGTTGGATCTATCCGCCGCAGCGCGCGCGCACAACTGGCGCCGCCGAAGCCGCCGCCGATCACAACAACGCGCGCACGGAATTGCGCGTGCGAAGGGCAGGGGAAGGTAAATGCCGTTGCTGAAGCCGCGATCCCGCGAACGACGTTTCTCCGCGTCATCGGGCGCAGCGCATCCATGAGCAGCTTTCCGGTATGTGGCGGCGGCCGTTAAGGCCGCCGCGCGCTGGTCAGGCAAAGGTTATGTTTTGATCCCGCAGCGGCACCGACCGGATACGTTTTCCGGTCGCCGCGAAGTAAGCGTTGAGAACGGCAGGAGCAGCCACGCAGATCGTCGGCTCGCCGACGCCTCCCCAGAAGCCACCGCTCGGCATCAGGATCGATTCCACCTTCGGCATCTCGTTGATCCGCATCGAATCGTAGGTGTCGAAATTCGCTTGCTCAATGCGGCCATCCTTCACGGTGCATCCGCCGTAGAATAGTCCCGACAAGCCGTAGACGAACGAACCCGCGATCTGGCGTTCGATCTGCGCGGGATTGACGGCATAGCCCGGATCGGTGGCGGCAACGATCCGATGCACCTTGATCTTGGTGCCATCGGTAACCGAGATTTCCGCGGCGGCGGCGACGTAGCTGCCATAGCCCATGTGCTGCGCGATGCCGCGATGGATGCCTTGCGGCGCCGGTTTGCCCCAGCCAATCTTGTCGGCCACGGCATTAAGTACGGCAAGGTGCTTTGGATGCTTGGTCATCAGCTTGCGCCGGAATTCGACCGGGTCCTGCCCTACCGCATTTGCCAGTTCATCCATGAAGCATTCGAGATAGATCGCGTACTGGTTGATATTGACTCCGCGCCAGAAGCCCGGGGGAACGTGAGGGTTGCGCATCGAATGCTCGACCAGAAGATTGGGAAGCGAATATCCGATCCCCGCTTCGCCGCTGGCA
>VAZS01000141.1 GCA_005884855.1 Alphaproteobacteria bacterium
CATATCCCAAGCCGCCGCTCGCCATGGTGTAAAAACTGTCCTGTCCGCGCATCGGCATGAATTTATGCATCGCCGGCCGATGCGAGGGCGCTTCCTCGACCAGCACAGCATCGCGAGGCATCGCGGATGAGAGCATGTGCAGCAGGTATTCGACGCCAATCGGGTCGGTCGCGCCGGGAGCGGGAGGCAACTTACGGCCTGCCGGCATCGCGCGCCTGCTCTCGGGCAGCAATTCCAGCAGCGTCGTGAGGGCGGGTTTCATGGTAGCGATGATGCTGGTGCCCCGCGGCGTCACGGCGGCTGCGGTAGCATCGTCGGTGATCTGGAAAATCGCGCTCGTGCCATCGAAGATGGGCGCATCGCCCTCGACATGGAAGGTAAACGCCGGCGCACCGATCACAACCACCAGATCGTGAGCGCGAAGAGCGTCGGAGAGCTGCGCCGGTGAGGCATGCAGGAAACCTGCGAACTGGGGATGTCGTTCCGGGAAACTGCAGCGCGCCGAAAACGGGCTGATCCAGACCGCGGCTCGCGTCTTCTCCGCGACCTTCATCATGAGATCGACGGCTTGCGCGCGATCCACGCCGGGACCTACCACGAGCGCAGGCTCTTTGCTTGCCGCCAGCGCCGCTGCGAGCGCCTTCATTGCGTCCGGGTCGGGTCCGAGTTCGCGGCTGACCTGGCGGGCTTCTATCCCGGAGGTTTGATGGGTCCAATCGTCGATCGGCACGGACACAAAAGCCGGTCCGCAGGGCGGCTGCATGGCCATGTAATAAGCGCGTGCGATCGCCGCCGGGACGTCTTCGGCCCCCGCAGGTTCGACCGAGAATTTGACATAGGGACGTGGAAATTCCGATGCCCGTTCCGCGTAGAGAAACGGTTGCAGCGGCAAGATGCTGCGCGCCTGCTGGCCCGCGGTAATCACCAGCGGCGTCTGATTGCGGTGCGCGGTGTAGATGTTGCCGAGTGCGTTGCCGAGGCCGGCTGCGGAATGAAGATTGACGAAGCCGGCGTTGCGGGTGGCCTGGGCGTAACCATCGGCCATGCCGATGACGGAGGCTTCCTGCAAGCCGAGTACGTAATCGATATCGTCAGGCCAGTCGCTCAGGAACGGCAGTTCCGTCGAGCCGGGATTGCCGAACACCTTGCGGATTCCAAACGCCCGCAACAGATCAAGCGTCGCCTGTTTGACGCTGACCGGTTTGATATTTGCTTTCGGCTTTTCACGCGGCAAGGCGAGTTACTCCTTGTTCCGTCATGCAGCTTGGCGGCGAATTCCACCAGGAAGGCGGCCTGCATCGGGCCATGAAATATCAGGCCGGGATAGCCCTCGACCTTGGTGACATAGTCGCGGTCGTAGTGAATGCGGTGACCGTTGAAGGTCAGCGCCGAATAGCGAAACAGCAGCACGGGATCCGCCATGTGGGTTTCGCGGTGCTTTGCGACCGGAGGCGGTGCGCCAGTTTTGGCGGGTGCGGAGGACTGTGTCGTGGACATGTCGCGATAAACAATATCCTGCCGCTCGCGAAGTGCAGCGCCGCGTGAAGTCGTGATCAGATGGTCGACCGAAACAAAACACAACACGCCGGTGCTGCCCGTCTTCATTGTCACATCCGCGATGCGCGAGGTTCGCGTCACCTCATCGCCGACCCGCAGCGGCTCGAAAAATTCCAGCTCGCCGCCCGCCCACATTCGGCGCGGCAGCGGCACCGGCGGCAGAAAACCACCGCGAGTGGGATGACCGTCCGGGCTCAGTTCCGACATCGGGTAAACCGGCTGCGCCAGGCACCAATGCACAGTGAACGGGGCGGCGTCACCTGGCTTCGGTTCGCCGATCTCCATGAACAGCGTGGCGCGCAGGCCCTTGACCAGTTGCGCGGTAACGATGTCGGAAGCCTCGGTGCTGCGGCCGATCCATTGGCGCAAATGGTCGAGGTCGGGCTTGTCGTTCATGACGATTTGATCCGGGCATGAGGAGCTTTGGTGCTTGCGATGCGCTCGCCGATGCCTGGCACGGCGCCATAGTGGCGCGGCGCATCGACGACAATGGCTCCGGGCGCGGGATAGCTCACCGGTCCGGCCGGAGTGTTGACTTCAATGCGGCGCAGATGCGGATGCCTCGCGAGGTCAGCCATGCTGTTGACTTCGGCAAACGCGATGTCGGCATCCGACAAGCGCTTCAGCAATTGGTCCCGTGTCATCGCGGCAAAGATGTCGCCGACGGTCTTGTCGGTGAGTGCGCGGTTGCGAACCCGCTCGACCATGCTGGAAAATCTCGTATCGTTTGGCAGATCCGGCCTTTCCAGAACATCCGTGCAAAGCTGCTTCCATTCGCGCTCGCTCTGGATCGAAATCAGGATGTCCTTGCCATCGCTCGATCGAAATACGCCGTAGGGCGCAATCGAGGGATGGGCGAGCCCCATCCGTTGCGGCGGATTGCCGGCTTCGGCGTTGAGCAGCGGCACGGATAGCCAGTCCGCCATCACGTCGAACATCGAAATCCGGATATCCGCGCCATTGCCGTCGCGTGAGCGCGAGATCAGGGCTTCGAGGATCGCGGCATGCGCGGTGGCGCCAGTGGCGATATCGACGATGGAGACACCGACACGCGAAGGGCCGTCAGGCCCGCCGGTGATCGAGGCAAGCCCGCTTTCGGCCTGGATCAGCAGATCGTATGCCTTGCGATGCGCGTAGGGGCCCTCGTCGCCATAGCCGGAGATCGTGCAGCAGATCAGCCTTGGGTAATCCTTGCGCAGGCGCTGCAGCGCAAAGCCGAGCTTGTCCATCGAACCGGGTTTGAGGTTCTGCAGCAGGACGTCGGCGCCGGCGATCAGGTCCTCGAGTTTCGCGCGGCCATCCTTGCCGGCAAGGTCGATGACAACGGAATCCTTGCCGCGGTTGAGCCAGACGAAATAGCTGCTTTGACCTTTGGCCGCGGCGTCGTAGCCGCGCGCAAAATCACCCTCCGGCCGCTCTACTTTGACGACATGAGCGCCGGCATCGGCAAGCCGCGAACTGCAGAACGGCGCGGCGACCGCCTGTTCGACGGCAATGACCTTCAATCCTTCAAGCGGCAGCATCGGTTGTTCTCAATAAGAGCGCGGCATCCCCAGCACATGCTCGGCGAGGTACGACAAAATGAGATTGGTCGAAATCGGCGCTACCTGATAGAGGCGCGTCTCGCGGAACTTGCGTTCGACATCGTATTCTTCGGCGAACCCGAAACCGCCATGGGTCTGCACGCAGGCGTTGGCAGCCTCCCATGAGGCATCGGCCGCCAGCATCTTGGCCATGTTGGCCTCGGCGCCGCAATCCATGCCGGCTTCGTATTTACGCGTGGCCTCCTTGACCATCAGTTCGGCCGCGCGCATCGCCGCATAGGCTTTGGCGATCGGGAACTGAATGCCTTGATTCTGACCGATGGGACGGCCGAATACCGCGCGCTCCCTGGCGTAGGCCGAAGCCTTGTCGATGAACCATTTGGCGTCGCCGATGCATTCGGCCGCGATCAGAATGCGCTCTGCATTCATGCCTGACAGGATATAGCGGAAGCCCTTGCCTTCATCGCCGATCAGGTTTTCGGCCGGCACCCGCAGGTCGGTAAAGAATACCTCCGTGGTGGAATGGTTCATCATGGTGCGGATCGGGCTGATCGAGAGCCCGTTATCCTTGGCCGCCTTCATGTCGACGATGAATACCGACAGGCCATCGGTGCGCTTCCTGGATTTCTCTTTTGGCGTAGTGCGCGCCAACAGGATCATCAGGTCGGAATATTCGGCGCGGCTGGTCCAGATCTTCTGGCCATTGACGATATAGCTGTCATTGCCTTCGCGCCTGGCGAAGGTCTTCAGCGAGGAAGTATCGGTGCCGCTGGTCGGCTCGGTGACGCCGAACGCCTGCAGCCGCAATTCGCCGGTTGCGATCTTCGGCAGCCATTTTGCCTTTTGCTCGTCGCTGCCGTGCCGCAGCAGCGTGCCCATGGTGTACATCTGAGCATGGCAGCCGCCGCCGTTGCACCCCGCACGCTGGATCTCTTCCAAAATCGCAGCCGCTGCGGACAACTTCAGACCGGCGCCGCCATATTCTTCCGGGATCAGCACCGAAAGATACCCGGCCTCGGTCAGCGCATCGACAAAGGCCTTCGGATAAACCATTTCGCGGTCGAGCTTGCGCCAGTATTCGCCGGGGAATTGCGCGCACAGTTTGGCAACGGCGTCGCGGATGTCGGCATATTCTTCTTGTTGTTCTGTTGCAGTCATCTCAGTTCGGCTGGCATGTTCGGGGCGCGCATCGCGGCGGTGCAGAATGCGCAGAGGGATTCGGAAGGCGTGGTATTTCAAAAGAGTTCGGCGCTGGCGATCCCGATTGAGCCTGATATTTTCACCGCCAATACTTTCACCCCAAGGCTTGTTCAATTCACGATGGGATGCGCACCGGCAGCGATTCGATGCCGCGGACGAAGCTGGAATACACCCGCTTCGGCTCGCCGACCACCTCGATCCGGTCGAACCGTTTCAACATTTCTTGCCACACGATCTTCAATTGCAGCTCGGCCAGCCGCATGCCGACGCAGCGGTGAATGCCGAAGCCGAATGACAGGTGAGTGCGCGGCCGGGCTCGATCGATGATGAATTCGTTCGGGTTGTCTATGCCCTCTTCATCGCGGTTGCCGGACACGTACCACATTACCACACGGTCGCCCTTGCGGATTTCCTTGCCGCCGATTTCGGTATCGAGCAACGCGGTCCGCCGCATATGCGCCAGCGGCGTCTGCCATCGAATGACCTCCGGGACCATCGAATCGATCAACGCCGGATTGTCCCGCAGCTTTTGATACTGCTCGGGGTGCTCGTTCAACGCCAGCACCGAACCGCTCATGGTGTTGCGCGTGGTGTCGTTGCCGCCGACGATCAACAGGATGATGTTGCCCATCAGATTGTCGGGGTCCATGTACCGGGTGGCGTCGTTATGCGCCATCATCGAGATCAGGTCGTTCCTCCGCTCGGCATTGACGCGCTCGTTCCAGAGTTTCGAGAAATAGGCCGCGCACTCGTCCATCTCGGCGCGGCGCTGTTCCGGCGACTCAACGATTCCACTTTTGGGCAGCGCGGTAGAGACGTCGGACCAGCGCGTCAGCTTGCGGCGCTCTTCGAATGGAAAGTCGAACAGGGTCGCCAGCATTTGTGTGGTCAATTCGATCGACACCCGGTCGACGAAATTGAAGGTCTCGTTGCGGGGCAGCGCGTCGAGCACTCTGCCGGTGCGCTCGCGGATCAGGATCGCAAGTTCGTCCAGATGCGTCGGCGTGAACATCGGCGAAACCGTCTTGCGCTGCGCCGAATGTAGCGGCTGATCCATCGCGATGAAGCTTGGCCAGTCGTAGCCCGGCGGGACGTCGCGGATCGAGATGCCGCCAAGAGAGACATCGGAAGAGAACACGCCGTGGTTGGTGTCGACATGCATGATGTCGTGATATTTCGTCACCGACCAATAGGGTTCGATCGGCGAATTGGTGCAGTAATGCACCGGCTCTTCCTTGCGCAGCCGCTCGAACCAGGGCCACAGCGTATCGTTCTGGAACAGCCGCGGCGCGCCGGGATGATAGTCCTTTAGCGGCGTGGAATAAGCCTCCTCACGCGCCAAGCGTTGAAGCTCGGCTTTGTCGGCTCGGACTGCTGTCTGGATGTTCATCGTCGATCGGTCCCAAATCTCGGTCGCAAGCCCAATTACCCGGCAATCCGGACGGGCAGGGTCTCATAACCCTTCACGAAGCTCGAATACACCCGCTTCGGCTCCTCGACCACCTCAATGTTATCGAACCGTTTAAGGATTTCTTCCCAGATGATCTTGAGTTGCAGTTCGGCGAGCCGCAGCCCGACGCAACGATGAATACCGAAACCGAAGGAGATGTGGGTGCGGGGCCGAGCGCGGTCGATGATGAACTCGTAAGGACGATCGATGACCTCTTCGTCGCGATTGCCCGACACGTACCACATTACGACCTTGTCGCCTTTTTTGATCTGCTTGCCGCGGAATTCCATGTCTTCGAGCGCGGTCCGGCGCATATGCGCCAATGGCGTCTGCCAGCGGATCACCTCGGGCACGAAGCTGTCGATCAACTCAGGACGTTGACGCAGCTTTGTGTACTGATCCGGATTCTTGGCTAACGCGTAGATGCTGCCCGACAAGGTGTTGCGCGTGGTGTCGTTGCCGCCCACGATCAGCAGGATCAGGTTGCCCAGGAAGTTGGCGGGGTCCATGTCTCGGGTGGCTTCGCTGTGCGCCATCATCGATAACAGATCGTTCTTCGGCGGCTGGTCGATGCGCTCTCTCCAGAGCTTCCCGAAATAGCGGGCGCATTCCAGCAGTTCCTGCTGCCG
>VAZS01000142.1 GCA_005884855.1 Alphaproteobacteria bacterium
ATGGTTGCACCTGATCGCACTCCGCTCCAGCTCATTGCCGAGGAAGACAGCTCGAAACGGCGGCAGATTCTGGACGGCGCCAGCAAAGTCTTCATGAATTTGGGATTTGACGGCGCCAGCATGGGCGAGATCGCTCGCGCCGCCGGTGTCTCCAAGGGCACGCTGTACGTCTATTTCACCGACAAGAACCGGCTGTTCGAAGCCATCGTCGAGCGCGAAATGCTCGAGCAGCAAAAACTGGCGTTCAATTTCGACCCGGAACGCGATGTCGCCACCACGCTGCGGGAATTCGGCCGCGCCTATATCGAGTTGCTGTGCCGGCCGGGCGGCGGCTCGGCGATCCGCACGGTGATGGCGATTGCCGAGAGAATGCCGGAGGTCGGCCGCCGCTACTATGACAACGTGCTCGCGCAGACTATCCATCGCCTCGCCTGCTATCTCGAGGCGCATCTGGAAAACAATATTGCGATTCCCGACTGCCATCTGGCGGCCGCGCAGTTCATGCAGATGTGCCAGGCCTCGCTGTTTCTACCGTTCATTTTCCAGGCCGCGCCGCCTCCTTCGGCCGAGCGCATCGCCGAAGTGGTTGAAAGCGCGACACGGATGTTTTTGGCGGCGTATGGGACGAAGTCGCGCTGAGCATTGCACTGTCGAAGTGGCCGTCGTTGCGAGCCAACGGGTCGCGCGAATGCGCGCCCGATGACAAGCTCCGCGAAGCAATCCATAGCGCAACAAAGAGAGTGTGGATTGCCTCATCGCTTCGCTCCCGTGCGCAAACGCATCGCTTTTGTCCCTGGCAATAATGACGGCATGAGTAGCCTAGCGAGACTTCCGCACGCATCCAATGTCAAACAGCCAAACACGCTCAGTTTGAGATCGTCATACCCGCGAAAGCGGGTATCCAGTATGCGGCGGGCCCTCGATTGATCACCAGCGCCTCTGGAATACTGGATCATCCGCCTTCGCGGATGATGACACAGATTGCGTCGCCCTCGCTTTCGCTCCCACTCGCACCGCATCAGGCTGTGGGAAATTCCGGGTGCGCCGGCGCTAATCATCCTGGAATTCGTCTTCCTCGTTGACGCCGACGCTGTGCTTGTGGCGACGCAAGGCGGGCCTGCTGCCGCCGAGCGATCCCGTCACGAAAGGCTCGCGCGAGGCATAGGGCCGGCGCTGTCCTGCCCGCGCGGCGATCTCCTCACCGGACACAGCACCCGGCTGGCAGATCACACGCCCGCTGGCGCGGCGCATCAGATCGACGTGGACATGATCGTAGTGATAGACGTTCGAGCCCGGCGCCAGCACGGTAGCAAACTGCTGGCACGCCGCGGCCTGCACGTCGCGCAGAAAGCCCTGCTCTTCCGCCAGCCCCCTCCAGCCGTCCTTCACTGAAATTTGCCGCCCGTCGGCCAGCGTGAAGCCCGCGATATCCAGCGCATTGCCAAAAGCGTGTTCGGAAATATGCGCGTGCGAATTGCCGTTCATGCCGCGGCATGAATAGGCGGAGATCTGCTTGATCTCGACAACGCGCGTTCCAAACCAGCGCATCGATGCCGGCTGCACGGAATCGGCCAACCAGCGATCGAGGACCGAGACGATCGGACACGCCAGCGTCGCCGCCGGCCTCACCACGACAGGTCCGAACGCGGCGACGGAATTGCCCTGGGAAGGACCGAGCCGCGGCATAGCCTGCATCTGCGGCAAGGCTGCTGGCGCGGTACGATCATAAGGCGTTGCAGCGCGGTCCCGCGAAGGATAGGGCGGCGTCCCCGGATACGCGGGCGGCTGGCTCCGCCCCGGCATCGGCTCTGGAATCAGATCGAGGTCATCTTCTTCTGGCGCGACGACGCTAGGAGCGGTCAACGAAATCGGGCCAGTGGGCGCTGAAGCATAACGGCGTTGCGGCAGGTTGCCATTTGGATAAGGCGATGGCGGCGGATACGACGATGGCGGTGGTGAATACGGCGACGGCAGCGGCTGCCGCGAAATCGGCCAGCGCGGCTGGTTGCCTACATAGCACGGCGGCCGCAAAACATCGTCCGCAAAGCCTAAACTTCCGCTGCTTTCGCCGAGCGCTGCAACCTTAAGCGGATAGTCCGCGCCGCAGACCCCCGGGCCCGAAATCGGACTGATCCGCACCAACTCGGGACTCTCTTTGACCACGCCGGATTTCAGGCAAGCAATCTCAGCCTCGGCTCGCCATGGTTCGCGCTCCGCAGAAAAAAATCCACGGCCGCAGCCCGCCAACGAGACAAGGACGAAGGAGCCGACGAGGTACAAACGAACTCCGCGCGTCATCCACGCAGGTTCGACGAATATATTTAAGGACTCTTCAACGCGTTGATTTCACGACTCTTTAACCACGCCGCCGGTTGCGGACAGCTCGCAAGCGTCAGGAGAGCTGACTTTTTCCACCTGGAACCGCTCGCCAACTCTGCCGTTAACAGCGTCAGCGACGTGAACCAGGGAGATTTTTCGATGACCTTCATGGCTCGTTTCGCCAACAAACTGGGCGTTGTTGCCGCCTACGTCGCATTTGCTTTTGTCGGCGCGATCGTGCTCGGCATCTTCTAGAATTCAGTTTTCTTTCATCTCAACTCGCTTCGGCGATTTGGATCGATCCAACGCTTGAGCGTTTTCTCAACACCCAGCCCGAAGCTTGCGCCTGCCGCGGATTTCCTTGCACGACACACTCGTGCAACATTCGTTACCGCGGCGAAACCATTTTGCGGCTTCGACGCAAACGTTCTGAAACCGCCGCCCTGTAATGATGCCGCCAATAACGCGCCACAATGAGCGCCAAGGCGATCAGGGGGGACGGCCGATGTTCAATATGCAAGCATCCAAGCTCAATCGCATCGCCGCACTCGGCGCAGGGATCATGATCGCATTTTCCGGGAGCGCGCTAGCTTCGCCGCTGCCGATCTTTCCATTCATCCTAACTGCGCCGGTGCAATCGGGGCCGCCCCAGCAGGCTGCGCCGCCTGAGGACGAGGGCAGAGTGGCCGAGATGCCGGCGCGCTGGAAGCGCCACACGATCAGCTACGCCACCCGCGAGGCGCCCGGAACCATCATCATCGATACGCCGAACACGTATCTGTATTATGTGCTCGGCGGTGGTCAGGCGATCCGATATGGCATCGGCGTTGGCCGCGACGGCTTCACCTGGTCGGGCGTGCAGTCAGTAACAAAGAAGGCCGAGTGGCCGGATTGGACGCCGCCGCCTGAAATGATCGCGCGACAACCTTATCTGCCGCGCTATATGGCCGGCGGCCCCGGTAATCCACTTGGCGCGCGCGCGATGTATCTTGGCGGCACTATCTATCGCATTCACGGAACCAACGCGCCGCAGAGTATCGGCACGCACGTGTCGTCCGGCTGCATCCGCCTGACCAACGAAGACGTCAGCGATCTCTATTCACGCGTCAACGTCGGCACCAAAGTAATCGTGCTGCCGATGGACCGCCGTGCCGATAACACCGATCGCAAGCGCGGGTAAACGGGAACGCCGCAAAAAGATGTTCAAATAGATGGCGCTGCTCCGGCGCGATTTTGCTTTGCGCTGATACTGCCCTTTTTGAATTGACACGCCATCGTTACCCGTCCCGAGCGAGCCGCGTGTTCGCGGCTCCGGGTAAAGCGGTCTGGCGCCTGCTAAACCCGCCCTGTAGAATCTTCATTTGAATCGGCGCGGGGGAACGATGCGGTCGGCGGTGAGCCTCAAAACAATCCTGCTCGGGATCGCGGTGATCGTGGTCTCGTTTGGCGTTAGTCTGACCGCGATGAATTGGCTGGCTCCGCGCGGCGCGACTCCCACGCCCGAACTTGCGCAATTGCCGCCGCTGCCGGCCGCCTCGCGTAATTCGATCATCCTTGTGCCGGTCGCGATCGCGCTTGCCGCCATTCGCGACGCCGCCGATCGCGGCTCTCCTCGAACCTTCGCCGGCAAGGCCGACAATCCCGTGTCGGAGCTGTTGCAAAACGCTGACATCGGCTGGACCGCGTCGCGTGGCCCGATCTCCGCGACAGGCGGCCAGGATGTGCTGTCGCTGGCAACGCCACTGACCGGAAAACTCAATGTGACGGGCTCGCTATCCTCAAAGGCAACCGGTGCGGTCAGCGATGCGCTGGGCGGGTTGCTGGGCGGCAATGTCGCCAAACAGATCGGCAGCTTGAACATCAAGTCGCTCAACGCGAGCGCAGAGATAAAGGGCAACGTTACTTTCACCTCGCGACCGAAGCTCGCCGCGGACTGGCATCTTGAGCCTAACCTGACCGCGCAGGTAACGCTCGGCGACAGCAGCGTCTCGGTGGCCGGCGCGCGCGTCAACGTCCCAACGCAAGTCAAACCACTGATAGAGAAGACCGTCGCCGATCAGGTCGCCGCCGCAGAGGACCGCATCCGCAACGACCGCACCTTCGAGCAGAGCGCGCGGGCACAATGGGCCAAGGCTTGCCGCTCGATCGCGCTGCAGGGCACAGGCGCCGCCTCGACATTGCCGCCGCTTTGGCTGGAACTGCGGCCAACGCGCGCCATCGCGGTGCAACCGCACGTCGATGCCTCGGCTGTCACCGTGACGCTCGGCATCGAGGCGGAGACCCGCATCACGCCAGTGCAGACCAAACCTGATTGTCCATTCCCCGCAAAAATCAACATCGTCCCGCCGACACCGGCAGCACTCAGCATCGCCATTCCGATCGATTTACCGTTTACCGAACTCAACAAGATTGTCGAAGCGGAGTTCGCCGGCCGAACGTTTCCGGAGGACGGCTCCGGCGCTGTCGAGGTCACGGTGAAAGGCGCAACGGTTGCGGCCTCGGGCGAGCGTCTGCTGATCTCGCTACTGATGAAGGCAAAGGAGAAAAAGAGCTTCCTTGGGCTGGGCGGCGAAGCCATCGTGCATATCTGGGGCAGGCCAGTGCTCGACGAAGCGAAGCAGATCCTGCGGCTCAGTAATATCCAACTCGCTGTCGAGTCCGAGGCGGCGTTCGGGCTGTTGGGAACCGCGGCGCGCGCGGTGATGCCGCAGCTGCAGAAGGCGCTTGCCGACAAGGCAACCGTTGACCTCAAGCCGTTCGCCAGTAATGCGCAAAAGAAGATCGCCGCGCTGATCTCGGACTTTCAGAAGAACGAGGACGGCGTGCGGGTGGCGGCGGAAATCAGCAGCCTGCGGCTTGCGGAAATTGCCTTCGATTCCAAAACGCTGCGCGTGATCGCGGAAGCGCAAGGCTCTATCAATGTCGCGGTGACCGCGCTGCCAGCGAGGTGAGCTTGCTTTGCTCTCCCCCATTGCGGGGGAGAGTTATGCAAACATGCTGTCGTGATCGCTACGTCAGTCCTCGAATTTAAACGAGACCCTGAGCTTGGCACGGTAGGCTTCGATCTTGCCCTTGGCGTCAAGTTGCAGGTCGAGCTCCGCGACTTCGGCAACGCGGAGTTCCCGAAGAGTTTTTCCGGCCCTTTCGACCGCTGACGCGGCCGCCTTTTCCCATGAATCCTTGCTAGTACCGATCAGATCGATGACTTTGTAGACGCTCTCAGTCATGTTGTTCTCCCGTTCGGTATCGGACAGGACGCAGGTGCTCCTGCCACCGTCAAACCTAACATCAGGATGTCAGCGCTGAAAAGTGCAATCGAAAAACGCGAAGCGCGCCCGGCGAAAACCGGGCGCGCTTTTTGTTCAGTCGTTAAGTCGCGAACCTGTCTTAGCTGGAATACTTGAACTCAGGCATTCCCTTCAGTTGATCCTTGCTGGCATTGAACACCGCATGATCCGGATACCACGGATTCGACTTCGACGCGCTCGTTGATGTCGACGAGCTCGTTGACGAAGGCGCCGTATTAGTGCTTGAGCCCGTCGTACTGGTGGATTTGCTGGAGCCGCCGGAAGCGCCGGTGTAGGCGACCGGTTCATCCACGAACTTGACCTGATCGAAAGGTATGGCCACCAGATGCTCGCCGACGCCGAGGAACCCACCGACGCCGATCACCACCGCCTTGATGCTCCCGCTCTTGTCGGTCAGCAGATCGTTGATCGAGCCAATGCTCTCGTTGTTGTTGTTGTAAACACTAAGCCCGACAACCTTCGAGGCGCGCCACTCGCCCTGATGCGACGAGTTGGAGGTGGAGGCTGCCGCTGCCGGCGGCTTGTTGGCGTCAGTGGGCGACGGATTCTGCGCAAATGCGACGGTGGCAAGCAAAGCGGTCGCCGCCACACCGGCCGTCATGTATTTCGCTAACATGTGCTTTCTCCCTGTATGAAAAACTCTGGGAAGGAAACACATCAATGCGCCCGGTGTTCCAGATCGATGGAACATTTTGACTGAATGCGCGGCGCAGCACAACGCAAGTTCCGCCTGACGCGATGGCGTCAGTGTTAATAACAGGCGCTAATAACAGGCGCTAACACGTCATTCACATTGGTGGAGAGCAGCAGTCACGCAGAGCTATCGGCGCGAAAGTTTCCAAGCACGCGCCATCGCTCACCCGCCTTGAGGCGGATGGCAGAAACAGAAGGTTAATGGTTTCGAACCAGTTCCGTCAGGCCGCGAGCGGTTCTGAATGCTCGTCGTGATCGTCGAAAAAGGCGACCGCCTCGAACTGGTAGTCGCAGGCCCAGCAGTGCCAAAGATAGGAGGTCCGCCCCGGACCGCTTTCAATCCACTCCGGGCTATCGATCGGCTTCCCGCATTGCGCGCAAGGATTACCTTGCGGCAAACAGCCGAGATCTAATCTGGCCATGGCACGTTTCCCTTTTTACTTTTACTTTTACCCTCGGCGAATGGGACAGGATTGCTGCCGGAATCCCCTGTCCCGCCGCGCACGACATTTTTGTTAGCCATTGCGTCTTTTGAGCGGCAACATTGGACGCTCGTCAGGAAAAAATCTTTTAGTTAACGGCGGGATCGACGGCCGGCCTTGGGGCGTGCCTCGTTTTGGTCACATCAATGCCCGGCCAAGGCAACATTCTGGTGCCTTAAGGATTTAGGCGCGTTCACGCCTCGCATTCCCTTAAGGTCATATCCCATGAAACAATTTGTATTTATTGCATGCTTCGCAGCCGCGGCTGCGCTGTTTCCGCATTCGGCATCCGCACAGCATCCTCAGTTCAACGCGATGATCGCCACGCATGCTCAGGCCAATGGCGTACCGGAAGCGCTGGTGCATCGGGTGATCTTGCGTGAGAGCCGTTATCAGCCCGGCGTGGTCGGCCGCGGCGGCGCGATGGGCCTGATGCAGATCAAGCTCGCGACCGCGCGCGGCCTTGGCTACACCGGCACGGCCGAAGGCCTGCGCGATCCCAACACCAATCTCAGTTATGGTGTGAAATATCTCGCCGGCGCCTACCGGGTTGCTCACGGCGACCACAACCGCTCGGTGCATTATTACGCGAGCGGATATTACTACGCCGCCAAGCAGCAGCGATTGCAGCGCGCGGCATTCCAGCCGGCAGCTTTCCAGGGTCCCGAAAACCTGGTTTCCCCGCCGGTTGTCGCCGCCCGGCCAAGGCATGCCCTGAGAGGCCCAGCCGAGGCCTACGCGCGGCAGGTTCCCGTACGGTAAGCCCGGTGCAAACCGGCGCGCTGCGCGTTGACACCGCGGCGTATCGGCTTCAATTAAGTCCGATTCCCCCGTTTCGGTGATCGGCGCAGGCATTGCCGGCGCGTGGCAGGCGCTGCTGTTCGCCCAGGCGGGCCACTCCGTCACGCTGCATGAACGCAGCGACGAAGCGATGACGCTCTCCACCAGTCACTGGGCCGGGGGCATGCTCGCGCCCTATTGCGAACGCGAGATCTCCGAACCGGTAATCAGCCGGCTTGGCCTGCGCGCGCTCGATCTGTGGCGCAGGGAATTGCCGGACACCCCCTTCAACGGCTCACTGGTGGTGGCGCACAGCCGCGACCGCGGCGATTTCGAGCGCTTTGCGCGTCTGACGTCCGGTCACCGGCGGCTCGACGCGCGCGCGCTGGCCGAACTCGAACCCTCGCTGGAAGGCCGTTTCGGTGAGGCTTTGTTCTTTGCCGGCGAAGGCCATGTCGAGCCGCGTCGCGTGCTGCCGAAATTGCACCAACGCATCCTCGCCGCCGGCGGCACCATCAAGTTCAACAGCGAACCTCTGTTGGGGGAGATCGAGGGCATCGTGATCGATTGCCGTGGTCTGTCGGCGCGCGACAGCCAGCCCGACCTGCGCGGCGTCAAGGGCGAGTTGATCCTGATCGAAACCTCCGAGGTCGAGCTTTCGCGCCCGGTGCGCCTGATCCATCCGCGGTGGCCGCTTTACGTAATCCCGCGCGAGGACAATTTGTTCATGCTGGGCGCTACCTCGATCGAAGCCGAGGACACCGGCGTCAGCGTTCGCTCGGCGCTGGAGCTGTTGGGCGCGGCCTATGCGGTGCATCCGGCGTTCGCCGAGGCGCGCATCCTCGAATTCGGTTCCGGCTTGAGGCCGGCATTCCCGGACAATCTGCCGCGCATTGCCATCGACCAGAACCGGATTGCGGTCAACGGGCTCTATCGCCATGGTTTCCTGATCGCGCCGGCACTGGCCGAATTGACGCTGGCTTATGTCGAGCGCGGCCGGATCGATAACGAGGTGATGCAATGCGCGTGATCGTCAACGGCGAGCAGCGCGAGATTTCGTCCGCCAGCGTCGAGGCGCTGCTGTCTGAGCTCGAATACGAGGGCACGCATTTCGCGATCGCGCTGAATTACGACGTGCTGCCGCGCACGAAATGGGCACAGACACGGCTCAACAGCGGCGATGAGATCG
>VAZS01000143.1 GCA_005884855.1 Alphaproteobacteria bacterium
CCTAATATAGTACACGCGTCAGGCGAACTATAAATACAAAATGCCTTACGCAAGAGCCTGTGATCATCACCGAATCAATACCTTTGTCAATGCCTTATCAATGCCTCAATAGTTACCTCACAAGGTTTCTCCGGCTCCCATACAGGCAGACCGGAGTGAGTCACTAGTATCACAATAGGCACCGCCATGGTGTTTGACTTTCCAGGTGGCAGTGCTTCGGTGGCGAACGTCACTTAGTCATCATAGTTCACGCGGAATAACAACAATTTGCAGCGCGTTGGCATGTCACGTGCTTACATTTACGCCACTAAGGCACTGCCACTATATAGAGAGTCAAACATCATGGCAGTGCATATATCAAATATCGGATTGTCCGAGCCATGCTTAGCTGAAAATAGGCCCTGTGACAGCTGAACGCTGAAGAGATAATGATGGAAATGATGATAGAGATAGCCATGAAGATAACTATTTGTGACCGTATTGATGACATCTTATGTATAATTAAAACTAGCTATGATTCTGCTCCACAATAGCCCAGCTGCCTAAACTGAATAACAATTGTCTTGCAACTGTGTTGCAGGTTAGTCTGTCCTACAAGTCATCTTATTGGCCTTTTCGTCACATTATAGGATAGTTTGTTACGCAGCCTTTTGGACCGTGTTACGAGACAGTTTGCTATACAGCCCACCTGATTGGCCTTTTGCGTTATATTGTATATATTAAAGTTTCTTAGAGCCAGCCCATCTTCAAATAGGTCTTTGGATCGTGTTACATGACAGTAAGCCATGCAGCCTATCATATAGACCTTTGAACAATTATAGGACCGTGTTATCATGAAGCTCACAATATTGTGAGCCATTGAACCAATGTATCCGCGTGTCTAGTATGTATAATATATAGACACGCGTGTCTGGTACGTATGATATATAGACACGCGTGTCTGGTACGTATAATACATAAACATGCGTGTCTGGTACGTATGATACATAGATACGTGTGTCTGGTACGTATAATACATAGACATACTCTCTAGACTATGGCTTCTTTCCGAGCCCTTAAGCAACAACTCAGTATTTAATCTACATAATTACATTTAGTGAACTATTACTTCATGTCAGCTTAACTACTTCATCCTTTGACCGTCCTTTACAGAAGCACTGTTTTAAAGCCTACAGGCCTGAAAGAGCTACAGAATTCAAATATCCAGGGGAGACCTCTTAGACTGGAAGCAACCTTAGGTGCGTACTTGTGGTTATCCTGTACTAACATTTCCGTCGTTTCATCTTTTCTGAGTATTCAGAATGAATGCTATTGTTAAGATAGCTAGTATTGTTCTGGTAAGCATTTCTAACTCTACTCGCTTGAGACTTTAGGACATCAATACACATCTGCAGATTCGAATATTCATAATGTACAGATCCCAATACACAGACAGACCAAAACCTACTGGTGGATTTACCAATCAGTTTGTCAATACTAGCCATGTAAGGATAAGCGACTCGGAGCATGATCCTGAGCTTCCGCCAATACTGGATGATCAATCTCCCTAGTCAACTAGAGCTTTCGGTGGCCATTTACAGGCCAACTCGGGTGGTTATAAACAGGTAGTCAGAATTGCTGAGGAATGCAATGAAATTGCTCACATTCTGAGCAAAGATAGTAATATTTCCAATGATGAATACCACACTGACCCTGGTGACGATGATGATCCAAGTTCAGAGGAGGAAGACGCATTGCTTGAGGAAGATGAACTCGTTCCTTATTCAAAACCCATCTACAAGCCCAAGGACACTCAGATTCCAGGGGTTGAGACACAAGCGGCGCAAATCCTTTCTAACTTCAGCTCAACTCAAGGTCAGTATTTTATACTAGTAGAGTTATTCTTAAGATTCCTCATCCACATGCTAATAGTCATGGTTAAATTTAGTACAAGCTCACAAGCACTATGCAGATCTTCAACAACCCACCAACAGCAACAAGGAGAATATATTAAGTCAAGGAGATAACACAGCTATCACAGTTGGTGGAACGGAAACTCAGGCTTTCTTCCAAACAGTTTTCCCTCAAATATCCGAAACATCTCCTTCACTCAGTGGAGATAAATCCTCTTATCAGGGAGATCAAAATGCTTCCTCGAAAATGCAGCAATCTTCACCAATGAGACAGCTCTTCAGTCCCACAATGCAGACCTCTCCCCCAAGACAATTTTCTACTGGTGAACAGGACACAGATTCAGAACATCACAACGTGCAAGAGACCTTTCAAAATGGCCAGAATTGTTACAAGGATAGATTCGCCAGCAGTAATGATCATAATTTATTGGAAGAGGATCAGGAAGGTAGTGCAAATCATGAACTCAATTTCGATCGCTTCAGGAAGCTTCTTGACAAAGAAGAACGTGCCAAAGCCCGTAGGAAGAGGTGGAATGATAAAGATAAAGCAGCAAGGGAGGGTATTTACGATTGCCTTAAAATTTACGGTCGATCAGCAAAAACAGAGATCAATAAAGAGTTTGCTGGGCTCTTCACATGTCATCCAACTACTCCTATTGATTTGTCACGTTCAAAGTTTGATGACTATAACTATGAGACTGTTATGCGTCCAGCTATCAAGCGTGCATCTTGGAAGATGAGCAAGCGCTATGGGCCTTGGTGGGATTACAATACCTGCGAGGAACTTCTCCGTATCATATTCCGCAATAAAGTACGCCGTGAGAATAACAAAGAAAAGGCTGCATTAAAGCGACTCAAACTCCGTGAACAGAGGAAGTTTGAAAGGCATGCTGAGGCGAAAGAAGCGTATATGGATGACGCTTTGAATTCAGACAAGGAAGACTTTGAGGAACGGGAGCAAAGTAAGTTATGACATTGTCGGCACTATATAGCTGTCTGGGAGTCTTTAATCTAATTTTAATTACAGACTTACAATGGCAGCACGGAGAAGCTGAAAGAGATGGCTGCAGCCAGCATAGCTTGAGGTGAGACACAGCATCATATACTCCTCCTCCTCTCAAAACCTCTGGTGGTCATCAGCATGTTGTGATTGGGAAGCCAACCTCTCATGCCCAAAACGCAGGTAAGACGGAGACTTGGAAAAAGATGACGAAGCCTGCTGCAGGTAGTTAATATAATCTTCATAACTTACCTGTCATTTAAGCACAATTGCTCAAGACTGATTGTTTATGTAGCGACGGCTTCTATCTCTGCAGATAGTATAGCTTCACAATACAACCCAACTTCGGAGGATATGGCAGGTTATCTTTGGTGGAAGAAGCATGTAGCGAGGAACAAACGTGATCTGTCAGGTCCAGCTGGTAAAGAACCATGCAAGCTTTCGGAAACAGATACAGCAGATTACCTAGTACTTTCCCTTTGCATCTGGTTCCCTTGAAACCTTGCGTTCTTCTATTTGCTACATATCTGCATGTATCACTAACCATTTCTTCCTTTAGGATGGAAATGCCGAATCCATCCTTACACCAGCGAAGAAGCCTCCATTCAAGTCCACTGACCTGACTCTAAACAAATCAGCTAACATTGCTTACAAGATGTCTGCTGCTGACAGTGGTTCTTCTACTATGATGAACACTGGTATCCGTTTCGAAGAGTGGATGAGGCGAGTGCGTGCTCTACACGGAGATGCAGCACCACCAGAAGATAAAGCAATCGTTCAGTACACTATTGGCAATGATACACAGAAGATAGCTCTTAGTGATCACCAAGATTATGTCAAGTTTCTGGAGCGTGTTGCTGGACGTGGAAAAGCTGTTGTGAGTTTCTTTGATGAGGTGAATCTTCCTACTCTTCTCCAGACCCCTTCTCATAAATAGATATCTTTTACTTACTGAATTTTGCCAGCGTGATGAGCTTAGCCCTGAGGCTGAAGAGCATGCTGCTGCACAAGCCATGATATATCAAGTGAGTTAATGTACAAATTGCTTTCTCTTTTAATGCTGAATTTTATCCTGACAACTGGGCTGAACGTTCCGAAACTTACGCCAATTTCTTTTATATTCAATAACCATCAAGTTATCCTACTGCACTTAGAACCTCTTGCAGAGCGATCCGTTCTAACGCCTTCCTTTCAAATCTAGCAGGCGTCAAAAGCTCAAACTGCTTGCAGGAAAGTAAGTAATCCTACATTTAACCTCCTCTCAATGTTCGAACGCTTTGATAGAAGACACCTAAATCTGTACTGATGTTTGTAATTCTACATAATCAGTCGCCACGTTTACAATCGACTGTACAAGAGCTATCCATGTCAGCTAGCAAGGTAACTACTACAATTGTTATACTTACGATCAAGACATAGCTAACAATATCAATATCGGTGTGTATTCTAGCGACGGTCATCTAGCAGTAGCACGACAACACTAAATGTGAAGAAGCTGCACTCAGACAAGCTATACAAGCCTCAACCAAATGCTAATATCACAAGAAACGATACAACAGGTAATCATCCCTGTTATTGCTACGATTTCTTCAAGTGCAGGGCTACTCTTCTTTCATCCATAGCCTTCTCATCTGGCTTTGCAAACACACAAACATAATGGAAGACATTGATGCTTCTCTATCTGCGATTGTGTCATACCAGGGCTCATTCCCATCGTTATCCGTTACATATAAGGCCTAACTCCTGAAATACATTGTTAAGCAGGCTTTGGACACATCGCTAAGCATTGCAATTCTACAGGATCTGGCAGTAAGTTGAGCAAGGGGGGAAGACCAATCACTCCGTCAAGGAAGCGGAAGTTGAATGTGGAGTACGCTGAGGAGTACCGACAGCCTTCTATTGTCCGTGGTGATAAGAAGCAAAGAAAGACGGATATGATGGTGAATAGGCCGCTGGTAATAAGCTCCTCCAATCCATTTTTCCATCTCTAAGCTTACTGGAAATGGTATGAAACAGTTTGGTGGCGGTCAATAGGGTTCGGCGATGGCACAGCGATAATGGCTGCTGCAGCGTTGGGGATGTGGACGTCATGGACTATGATACTGGCACTTCTTATATTACGGTCTTACGACTTAATTGCCAGTGCATCCGCTTTACAGCTTACAGATTACACGTTGCTACAATTTTGGTATCTCTTGTACTTCCTTTCATTTATTTGGAGTTACATTCATATGAAGTGCGTAGTGTTACTTTGCACATATATCTAGCGCACCTCTGGCAGCATCTTGTCAGACATCATTTCGACGAGTGCTGCAATGCTCTACTGCTGGAAATGTGGTTGGAGATATTATTCCACATGCATCCTGTTTAATGACGGTGAACATGCGCCTGGTTTAATATATTGAACATGCACCTGTTCATAAAGTTGAACATGCGCCCGATC
>VAZS01000144.1 GCA_005884855.1 Alphaproteobacteria bacterium
TGCCGAGATAGGTGAAGGTGATGCCGGGCCGCACTGGATAGGCGTAATAGGGCGGCGTCTCGATCCGCCGCGCCCAATGCGTCTTCGGCGGCGTCAAACCCTCGGTGCGGCAATCATCGAGGATGGTGGCATCGAATGTGCCCGAGCGCACTGCCGCATTGAAGTCAGCGACGGTTTTTTCGAGCACGTTGGGATCGAGATCGCATTTGGAGGCCAAGCCGCCGATCGAACCGGCTTCGATTGGCGGGAACAAGGTAGGCATGAAGCTGTTGCGCGAGCTCGCGTCAAAAATGATGTAGGCGATCTGGTCCGGTTGGGCGGCGACGAGGCGGCCCCAGATCGCATAGCGCTTCGGCCAAATGTCTTCGCCTTCGTCGTAGAAACGCAAGGCGCGGTTATTGACCACGATCCCGAACACCACAGAATCGTGCCGCGTGATAATGCCGCCGTCGAACTTCGGGGCGCGGGCGTCGATCGCGACGGCGTGGCATTGAGTGGGATCGCCCACCTCCTGCACGCCCGATGCCAGCAGCATCTTGAGGATCGAGCCGCGATTATAGGGCGTGCCACGGATCAGGAAGTTGTCGGCGGCGTCTCCCCAGTACTGCTTCAGCCATTCGATATTGGCCTCGAACCCGCCTGCGGCCGCGACCAGCGCGGAGGCGCGGACGGTAATGACCGCCTCGCCCTGCTTCAAGCCGGCCGAGAGAAACATGCCGCGGTCGATCTCGAGGTCGACCACTTCGGCGTCATATAGAATTTCCACGCCGAGCTGTTCGGCGGTCAGATAGAGCGCATTCAGCATCGCCCTGCCGCCGCCGAGAAAGAACGAGTTGGTGCGCCCAAGGCTGAGCGTGCCGCCGAGCGATGGCTGCCAGCGCACCCCCTGTTCTGCGATCCAGCCCAGAATCTGCTTGGACTCAGCGATCATATAGCGCGCCAACTCCTCGTCGGTCTGGCCCTCGGTGACCCGCAGCAGGTCTTCCCAGAATTCCTGCTCGGTATAGGGCCCGGTCAGGATGTCGGTCGCGGCATCATGCGCACAGCGCATGTTTCGGGTGTGGCGGGTGTTGCCGCCGCGGTAGAATTTCGGGGCGCCTTCCAGCACCAGCACCTGGGCGCCAGTTCGCCGCGCGCTGATCGCAGCGCATAGCGCGGCATTGCCGCCGCCGATCACCAGCACGTCGTATTTACGGGTGAAGTCCACCATGCCGTCTTGCGTTGGCTCCGGACTATGCGGCGACGGCGGCGCGCGCCTCGATGGTTTCGCCGTGACGGAAGATCGCCAGAGTGGCGACGATGCCGCTGGCGGCCGCGAACATCAGCCAGAACCCGGGCGCCGCCTTGTCGCCGGTGCTGTCGATCAGCCAGGTCGCCGCAAGCGGCGTAAACGTACCGAACAATGCCGCCGCAAGGCTGAACGCCAGCGAGAAGCAGGTCGTGCGCACATGGGCAGGTACGACCTCGGTCAGCGCCGCCACCATCGCGCCGTTGTAGACGCCGAAATAGAACGAGAAGGCCAACTCGACGATCAGCATCTTGGGGAAGGTTGGTTCGACCACCAGCCAGGAGAGCATCGGGTATGCCGTGACCAGCGATAGTCCGGCAATCGCAAGCAGCACCGGTCTGCGGCCGATACGGTCGGAGATCGCGCCGCCGACCGGCAGCCAGATGAAGTTGGTGATGGCGACGCACAACGTCACCAGCAATGCATCGCGCGTGGTCAGCTTCAGCACCGTCTTGCCGAAAGTCGGGGTGTAAACCGTGACGAAATAGAAGGTCACGGTGGTCATCGCGACCATCAGCATGCCCAATAGAATGATCTTCCAGTTGAGCGCGGCCGAACTGAAGACCTCCGATGCTGTCGGATGTCTCTTCATTGCCAGGAACACCGGTGTTTCCTCCAGCGTGCGGCGCAAGACGAAAATGAAGGGAATGATAAGGCAGCCGATGAAGAATGGAATCCGCCAGCCCCAGGCAGCGATGGTATCAGCGCTCATCGATTCGCTAAGCGCAAAGCCGATGATAGCGGCGGCGAAGATTGCTACCTGCTGGCTTGCCGACTGGAAGGAGGTGTAGAAGCCCTTGTTGCCGGGGGTTGAAATCTCGAACAGGTAAACCGAGACACCGCCGAGCTCAACGCCTGCGGAAAAGCCCTGAAGCAACCTTCCCACCAGCACGAAGATCGGCGCTGCGATGCCGATGGTCGCATAGCTCGGGCAAACGGCGATGAAGACCGTTCCCATGGCCATGATCGCCAATGTCACGATCAAGCCCTGGCGTCGGCCGATCCGATCGATGTAGGCCCCGAGCACGATGGCGCCCACCGGGCGCATCAGGGCGCCGAGCCAGAATGTCGTAAACGTCAGGAGCAGCGCCGTGGTTTCGTTGCCGGGCGGAAAGAAGGCCTTGGAGATGGCGCTGGCGTAGAAGCCGAACAGAAAAAAATCGAACTGTTCGAGGAAATTGCCGCTGGTCGCGCGCAGGATTGCGCCGAGACGGGATTTGATCTGCGGGGGTTGTGTCAATGATGCTTCGGACATGGCGCGTCTCTCCCCGTTCGAAGTAGCCGGTGCGGAAATACTTCTCGCCGCCCGAAACGTTAGTTGGCGTGTTTGCGCCAATGTGCCACGGCTGCGCGGCGCGACCAACCGGAAAACAACAATCGGTTGGGATGATGCGCTTGAGTGCGCGTGTTTTTCAGGTTTTGTTCTGTGTCGAGGCTTTCAGCCATTGCCGAAAAGCCGCCAGCTTGGGCGAATCCGTTTTCGCCTCGGGCGAGACCAGGTAAAAGCCCGCGTCCGCCGGCAGGGCTATCTTGAACGGGACCACTAGCCGGCCCTTGGCGATATCAGCCTCGACATAGGACGTCCGGCCCATTGCAACCCCGATGCCGTCGATCGCCGCCTGCACCGTCATGAAAATCAGATCGAAGCTCAATCCGGGTTGCTTCGAGATATCCGTGGGCAGCCCAGCGGCGGTGAGCCAGAGTCGCCAGTCATCGTCATAGCCGCCGCTACTATGCAGCAGCGTCCAGTGGGCAAGATCTTCCGGGCAGCGCAGCGGCTTGTCGGCCTTGAGCAGCGCCGGACTACACACCGGAAACAGTTCGTCGGCCATCAGCCAGTCAGCGCGCAACCCAGGCCAGTTGCCGCGGCCATAGCGGATCGCGGCATCGACATCGCCGCTCCTGAAATCGACCAGGCTGGTCGATGTGGTGATGTGCACGTCAATTCCGGGATTGGTTTCCTGGAAATTGGAAAGCCGGGGCAACAGCCACTTGGCGGCCAGAGAGGCCAGCGTGGACACCGTCAACACATGACCGTCGTCCCTTCGCAACAGCCGATCGGTGGCGAGCCGCAGATCGTTGAACGCGGCACGGACACCCGGCAGATAATCCTTGGCCTGCGGCGTCAACGCCAGCGCGCGGTTTTGGCGGACGAAGAGGCTGATCCCGAGTTCTTCCTCGAGCCGCCGGATCTGGTGGCTGATCGCGGTCTGCGTGACGTTCAATTCGGAGGCCGCGGTGGTGAAGCTCAAGTGCCGGGCCGCGGCCTCGAAGGCGCGCAATCCATTTAGCGAGGGTAGTCTGGCGGTCATTTTCGGGGTGGCATATTCATGAATTTATGTCATGCGAAGTGGTACAAAATGTCGTTTGTAGAAGGGCGAAGCCAAGCAGATATTAGCGGTCATAGCTTAGCTTTAGGAGGTCAAAATGTCCAGCTTCACACATGAATCGATGATAAATGCTCATGGCCTCAGCCTTCTCGCCCAGATCCGGGAAACGCTGCATATCTGGCGCCAGCGCTACCTGCAGCGGCGCGAGCTGGCGCGCTGGACCGACCGCGAACTGCATGATGTCGGCCTGTCCTGGAGCGACGTCGTTCGCGAAGCCGAAAAGCCGTTCTGGCGAGCCTGAGTCCACCCCATAGCCGGCGCCGCCAGTTGACGACGCCGGCAATGTTTCCAAACGACTGGAGCCCAGCCATGACCGCGCTTCGCCTCGACGATCTGCGGCAACATTCGGACATCCTGCGGCTGCGCGACGGCAAGTCCGTCACGGTGCGCTTTGTCGAGCCGCGCGATGCGCAGCTGCTCCAGAACTACTTCCGCTCGCTCACAACCCGCTCCCGCTACAACCGCTTCCTGGGCGCGGTCAGCGAGCTGCCGCAAACCATACTGGAGCACTTCATCCATATCGGCGAGGCGAACCGCTTTAGCGTGATTGCGACCATGACGATCGATGGCATCGAGACCATCGTCGGCGAAGCCTGCTATGGATTTGACGACGATATCGATAGTTTCGAGTTCGGCCTGTCGATCGATGACCGCTGGCAGGGCCAGGGTATCGGTGCGGCGTTGCTGAGCAATCTGCAATGCCGCGCCGCAGCTCTCGGCGCGTCGGGCCTGTTCGGCGATACCTTGCGCTCCAACGAGGCCATGATTGCGCTTGCCCGCAAAGCCGGTTTTTCCTTTACCCGTCATCCTGACGACTGGAAGCTATTGCGGTTCGAAAAGCATATCGAGCTTGCGCCGGAGGCAATTCCCTGTGTCAGTTGGAGGCTTGCCGCGCAAAGCTTCACGTCGAGCGCGGCTCTGGCGAACTGAACAGTTATTTCCCGCTGAATACCGCCTTGCGCTTTTCGATAAAGGCCTGCACCGCCTCACGGTGATCGGCGGTCATGGTGGTGCGGACCAGGCGCTCAGCTTCATGATCGCGGGCGGTGGCGAAATCGACCAGCAGGGCTTCATCGAGATTATCCTTCATATAGCGCATCGCGATGGCCGGCCCGTCGGCCATCGATTTGGCAAGCGCAAAAGCCTCTTCCTGCAAGCTCGCATCGGGGACCACGCGGTTGACGATGCCGATCGCTTCGCATCTGGCGGCATCGACCTTCTCGGTGGTGAACATCAGCTCGCGTGCCCGCGCGGTGCCCACCAGTCGCGTCAACAGCCACGCGATGCCATAGTCGCCGCTTAAGCCGACCCGCAGATAGCCGGTGGAAACAAACGCCGACTGCGCCGCGATGCGGATGTCGCAGGCCATCGCGATACAGTCCCGCGCCGACGGCCGGGCCGGGCAGCGCCGCGATGGTGGGCTTGCGTACCGAGATCAGCGCGCCGGTGAGAAGGCGCTGACGTTCCTGCAGGTCGGCGACCTTCTCCTCATAGGACATTTCGAGCTTCTTCTTTTCGCGATGGCTGCCCATGCCTTTGACGTTGCCGCCGGCGCAGAAGGCGGTGCCGGCGCCCGTTATCAGTAGCGCGCCGACCTCGGGATTGTCGCCGCAGCTCTTGATCATGCTGCGCAGCGCCGGCGTCAAATCGTCTGAGAGCGCATTGCGGACTTCGGGCCGGTTGAGCGTGATCACGGCAACCCGATCTCGGATCGCACACAGCAATTCGCTGGTACCGGTATCGACGGTGATTTCGGTCATGTGTCGTAATTCCCCCATTTGTTTTTTCCGTCATTCCGGGATGGTGCT
>VAZS01000145.1 GCA_005884855.1 Alphaproteobacteria bacterium
CACGTCGACACCAGCTACGGCAGGAAAACAGCCGGCCGCCGCCCGCGCGGCGGGGGCTGCACCGCAAACGCCTGCACCGCAATCGGTTGCTCCGCAGACGCCTGCTCCGCGCAACACCGGTTCATCTGCAAGCGCGAACGCCGCCGCCCCGATGTCGCTGGTTCCACAGGGGCCGCCGCCCGCTGCTGATACACGAACGCGGCTCGCTGACGTCAACCCGGTCCAGACCGCGCCCACTGCTGGCATCAACAGCGCGGGTTATCTGGTTCAAGTCTCCTCGCAGCGCAACGAGGCCGATGCCCAGGCATCCTATCGCGCTCTTCAGGGCAAGTTCCCGGCCGTATTGGGATCGCATGCGCCGGTGATCAAGCGTGCTGACCTCGGCGACAAGGGCGTTTACTACCGCGCCTTGGTAGGCCCGTTCGGGTCCTCCGATGAGGCCTCACAGTTTTGCGGAAACTTGAAATCCGCGGGCGGGCAGTGCGTCGTCCAAAGGAATTAGCAGCCCTTTCCTTGACCCCCGCCCTAGGTGCAGGCTAATCGGCCCGAATGAACACGCGGGCCTTCATCACAGGCGTTTCTGGGCCGGAGTTGAACGCCGAGGAGCGTGAATTTATCCGCGCGCAGCGGCCGTGGGGTTTCATTCTATTTAAGCGGAACATTGAGACGCCGGGCCAAGTAGCTTATCTAATTACCGAAATGCGTAATGAGCTCGCTTGGCCGGATGCCCCGGTCCTGATCGATCAAGAAGGGGGGCGGGTCCAGCGCCTTGGACCACCACACTGGCCGATCTATCCGGCCGGAGCGGTGTTTGGCCGGCTTTACGACCTCGATCCGGCGCTTGGGCTATCGGCTGCGCGGCTGAGCGGGCGCTTGATCGCGGCCGATCTCAGCGACCTCGGCGTCAGCGTTGACTGCTTGCCGTTGGCGGATGTGCCCGTAACAGGGGCAAACGCGGTGATTGGCGACCGCGCCTACGGCACGAAGCCGGGCAAGGTCGCGGCCATCGCCCGAGCCGTGACGGAGGGGCTGGAGCAGGGCGGTATTTTGCCCGTTCTCAAGCACATTCCTGGCCACGGGCGGGCTACGGCGGATACCCACTTCGGGCTTCCAGTGGTCGAAACCCCAAAAGCGGAACTGGAACGGACCGATTTTGCCGCCTTTCAGAAGCTGGCCGATCTGCCGATGGCGATGACGGCACATGTTGTGTTTAGCGCACTGGACCCCGCCCTTCCGGCGACTACTTCTGCGACAATCATCGAGCAAGTGATTCGTGGCGTGATCGGTTTTCAGGGTTTGTTGATGAGTGATGACCTGTCCATGAATGCATTGGCGGGATCAATGGCCGAGCGGACGCGGGCGGTTTTTGCATCCGGCTGCGACATGGTGCTGCATTGTAACGGCAAGATCGCCGAGATGGCCGAGGTCGCGCGTGAGACGCCGGAGTTGTCAGGTAAGGCATTGGAACGAGCCGGCCGCGCTTTGGCCTCACGCAAGGCCCCGCAACCGTTCGATCGGCTGAAGGCGCGGGCCGAACTGGATGCGTTGGTGGATCAAGCAGGAGCTGCGACAGGCGCATGAGCGCGGAGATTTTATCATTTGAGACCGGGCGTCCGGCTGAACTCAGCGATGACGAGCCGTCGCTGGTCGTGGATGTCGAGGGCTATGAAGGACCGTTAGACCTGTTGCTGGCCTTGGCGAGGCAGCAGAAGGTCGATCTGGCGAAGATCTCGATTCTGGCGCTCGCCAACCAGTATCTGGAGTTCATCGAAGCGGCTCGTAAGATCAGGCTTGAGCTTGCCGCCGACTATCTCGTGATGGCCGCCTGGCTGGCGTTTCTGAAATCTCGCCTGTTGCTTCCTGAAATCCCGTCGGCGGACGGACCGAGCGCCGAAGAGATGGCGACCGCGCTCGCCAACCGCCTGCGCCGTCTGGAGGCCATTCGCGAGGCCTCGAACCGGCTGATGAACCGTCCGCAACTGAACCGCGATATTTTTCCCCGTGGTGATCCGGAAATCATTGCGGAAATCCGGCATCCGAGGTTCACCGCCACGCTATTCGACCTGCTCACGGCATATGCCGCGCAGCGTCAGCAGCGCGTCCTCGCAACCGTGCATCTGGCGAAACGCACGGTCTGGTCGTTGACTGAGGCGAGGGCGGCGCTGGAGCGCCTGGTTGGAATGGCTCAGGACTGGAGCCGTCTGGACCAATATCTAATCAACTACGTGGTTGAGCCCTCGCAAAAAGCCACGGTCTTTGCGTCCAGCTTTGCTGCGGCATTGGAGCTGGTCAGGGAAGGCGAGCTGGAACTACATCAGAAAGAGGCGTTCTCGCCGCTTTATTTTCGAAAGCGTCCGCCGCAACCAGTATCCGATGCGATGACCGCGCCGGATCTGCCGGCCGAGTAAGTGGAAGAAGGAGACCGAGCCATGGCAAGCCTCGCGGAAAAACGCATCGCCGATGCCAAGGAGCACTCTGATCCGCAAGCGCGGCCCGAGGAATTGCGCCTTCTGGAAGCGCTTCTGTTCGCGTCCTCCGAACCGCTCGATCAGGCGGCGCTCGCCAAGCGGATGCCCGAGGGCGTCGACATCAAAGTCGCGCTGGCGCAATTGCAGGCGGAATACGCCTCGCGCGGTGTCAATCTGGTTCGGATCGCCAACAAATGGACGTTCCGTACCGCCAGCGATCTTTCCTGGCTGATGACACGCGAAAGCACCGAGACGCGACGGCTGTCGCGGGCCGCCATCGAGATGCTCGCGATCATCGCTTATCACCAACCGGGGACGCGCGCCGAGATCGAGGAAATTCGCGGCGTGATGACTTCAAAGGGCACGCTCGATGTTTTGCTTGAAACCGGCTGGATTCGTCCGCGCGGTCGCCGCAAGACGCCGGGTAGGCCCTTGACGTTTGGAACCACGGAGGCCTTCTTGTCACAGTTCAGCCTGGAGGCGCTGAGCGATCTGCCGGGCCTTGAGGAGCTGAGGGGAACAGGCTTGCTCGATTCCCGCTTGCCTTCCGGCTTCAGCGTTCCGACGCCCTCCGACAATCCAGCGTTACGCGATGATGAGGACCCGCTGGAAATTGGCGATCTGGAACTGGCGCTGGCGCCAGCGGTGGAGCCGGAAAGCGGCGGCCGGAGCTAAAAAGAGCATGAGCCTTGCCCGTCTCGCGAATTAAGGGTGAGCCGCTTTGACACGGCTTTGATAAGGCCTAAGTCCTTGTTTTTGACACCTCGCGCGCCTACTTTCCGCTCAGATTAGGCCGGGTCGCCGGCCGCGCGTTTTGGAGGGTTGCAGGATGGGTTCGCTTAGCATTTGGCACTGGATCGTCGTGATCGCAGTCGTCCTGCTGTTGTTCGGTCGTGGCAAGATTTCCGACCTGATGGGCGATGTCGCGCAGGGCATCAAAGCATTCAAGAAGGGCATGCAAGAGGACGAGAAGACCGCTGACAAGTCCGAGCCCGTCAAGAGTATCGATCACAACGCGGCGCCGTCCACGGCAACGCGGTCGGATGTCGGCAGCAAGACTCTCTGACATCGGAAGATTGCGGCACAGTGCGGCAAGACCGGTCGGGGAAGACGCGGGCGGCCCAAATCTTGTTAGGCAAGCATTGGGGTGAAATCGCCTCGCGTTGAGCGGAAGTATTCATGTTCGATATCGGGTGGAGTGAACTGGTCGTCATCGCCGTTGTGGCGCTGGTCGCAATCGGCCCGAAAGAGCTGCCGGGGGTTCTGCGCACCGTCGGGCAATGGATAGGCAAAGCGCGCAAGCTGGCCGGCGAATTCCAGGGCCAGTTCCGGGAAGCCATGCGCGAGGCCGAAATGGCCGACCTCAAAAAAAGCTTCGACGAAGTCAAGGAAGCCGCAACCGGTTTCACCAGCGGTCACTTGATGACCTCGCTGGAGAAGGACGTCGGGAACGCGCTGCGGATTGAGGACGTGGACAAGCCAGCGATCGACGCGCCGACAACGTCAATAGACGCGCCAACGACGTCCACAGACGCGCTGGCGACATCCACAGATGCGCCGGTCATTCCGACCACCCCCGAGATGCCGATCCCGGAGACCTTCAGCGAGAGCGATGCGCGCGAGGCGGCATCGCAACCGCTGGCGATCGTTCAGGAGGTTCAGCCGCAACGTGCCGATCGCGACGCTCAGACGGCCGCGACTGATGTTGCAAAGGACGCCAAAGCGTCATGAGCGATGAAGATATCGAGGCCAGCAAAGCGCCGCTGATGGATCATTTGATCGAGCTGCGCTCGCGGCTCATCAAGGCGCTGCTCGGCTTCGGCGTGGCATTCATCTTCTGCTTCTTCTTCGCCAAACAGATCTACAACGTGCTGGTTTGGCCGTTCGTTTGGGTGGCGGGTCCTGAAAGCTCCAAATTCATTTACACCGCGCTGCTGGAATACTTCATCACCCAATTGAAGCTCGCTCTGTTCGGCGCCGCTTTCATATCGTTCCCAATCGTCGCCACGCAAATCTATAAGTTCGTGGCGCCTGGCCTGTACAAGCACGAGCGAGGCGCCTTCCTGCCGTACCTGATCGCGACCCCGGTTTTCTTCGTGCTCGGGTCGATGCTGGTCTATTTCGTGGTGCTGCCGATGTTGATCCGCTTTTCGCTCGGCATGCAGCAGGCGGGCGGTGCCGAAACAGCGCAAATTCAGTTATTGCCGAAGGTCGGCGAGTATCTGTCGCTGATGATGTCGCTGATTTTCGCCTTCGGCGTGGCATTCCAGCTCCCGGTCATCCTGACCTTATTGGGCCGGATCGGCATCATCACCTCAACCCAGTTGCGCGAAAAACGCCGCTATTTCGTTGTGATCGCTTTCATTATCGCCGCCGTCCTCACTCCGCCCGATGTGCTCAGCCAAGCCTCGCTCGCGATCCCGTTGCTGGCGCTTTATGAGGGCTCTATCGTCGCGGTGCGCATCGTGGAGAAGAGGGCCACCGCCACAACGGCGGCTGCCGCCGCCCCACCCTCGGCAAGCCCGCCACCGCCCGCCGCCAATCCGGCGGAGTAGTTGAAACCTGCGGTTCACCTGTCGAGGCGGCGCACTCCGCCTACGATTTGTCGTGCCCGGGCTTGACCCGGGCATCCACGACTTGTTCTAAGGCAACAAACACGTGGATG
>VAZS01000224.1 GCA_005884855.1 Alphaproteobacteria bacterium
CGACGCTGGCTCCGTTATGGTCTCGGACTTCGATCAGCATCGGGCGACCACGCGGGCAGCAGTCAGTGCGGCGCCCCAAACATCGGGTTCTCAGCGCTGAATCCGATCACAACCGCCGCCATGCTGGTAGCTACGTGCATGTATTTCGCCTGATTGACCTTCGTTGCGGCACGCTTGCAAACTGCTAGCCTCGGACGTTGCACGAAGGGTCGATCTTGTGAGGGTCAAATGTATCGGCGCGAGTTTATCACGCTGATCGGCGGCGCGACCGCGGCTTGGCCGCTTGCCGCGCGCGCGCAGCAGCCGGGCAAGCTTGCAACGGTCGGGTTTCTTGTTGCCGGCACACCAGAGTCACACGGCAAATGGGTTGCCGCGTTCGCAAAGCGACTATCCGAACTTGGTTGGATTGATGGGCGGACGGTTGCCGTCGATTATCGATGGGCAGAAGCACGCAACGAGCGCATGGCCGAGATTGCGGCCGAGTTTGTCCGGCTCAAAGTCGACGTCATCGTCTCATCGGGAGCCGGCGCTATCGCCGCAAAGCAAGCGACCTCTGCCATTCCGATCATCTTCGCGGCTTTGGGTGACCCCGTTGCCGTCGGTCTCGTCACGAGTCTGGCGCGGCCGGGCAGCAATGCTACGGGCCTGACGGCCCAGCCGGCGGAGCTTGCCGGGAAACGTCTCGATCTGCTTCGCGAAGTCGTCCCAAACTTCCGTCGCTTGTCGATCATGGTCAACGTCGGCGTTGCTTTTCAGAAGGAGCTGACCGACGTACAACAGGCGGCCTCCAGGCTCGGTGTCGATGCGACCGTGCTGGAAATCCGGCGTGCCGAGGAGATTGTTCCAGCTTTAGACGCCATTAAGAACCGAACCGACGCGCTGTATGTTTTCAGCGAACCACTCATGAATGCCAACCGTGTCAAGATCAACACGATGGCATTGGGGGCCCATATTCCAACGATTTTCGGCTTTCGCGATTTCGTTGACGCCGGCGGTCTGATGTCTTATGGCGCCAACTTTTCCGAGCTGTTTCGGCATGCCGCTGATTTTGTCGACAAAGTTTTGCGCGGGACCAAGCCGGCCGACTTGCCGGTCCAACAGCCGACCAAGTTCGATCTCATTATCAATCTGACCACGGCCAAGGCACTGGACTTGAGGATACCAGAGTCATTTTTGCTCCGCGCCGACGAAGTGATCGAATAGATCTTTCGGACGTAACCGCCCACGATGTTCCCTGATCAGGTGCACAGACATGTCACCTCCACCTTTCCTGGTGCGGGGAGGGCGCCTACTCATTGCGGGGAAGTTGGCCTAAAATCTCTCATCTGGTACACTGCCCTGGGGAAGGAACTGAACAGATGGACGCGCCCGGACCCGAACGCAGGCTCGCAGCCGTGGTCGCAGCGGACATGGTCGGCTACAGCCGCCTGATGGAGATTGATGAGACCGGGACACTCGCTCGTCTCAAGACCCATCGTATCGAGCTCATCGATGCGGCTGTCGCCAAGAATCGTGGCCGCATTATCAAGACAACCGGCGACGGCATGCTGCTCGAATTCCAGAGCGTCGCCGACGCTGTGCTGTGCGCTGCCGAAATTCAGCGCCGAATGGCTCGCCGAAACGCCGACGTCTCACCGGCGCGCTGGATACAGTTTCGCATCGGCGTCAATCTGGGAGACGTGATCGTTGACGACAACGACATCTTTGGCGACGGTGTCAACGTTGCGGCGCGCCTTGAAATGCTCGCCGATCCCGGTGGAATCTGCGTCTCGGCTGCGGTGCGCGATCAGCTTGGCGACCGACTTCAGGACATCGCATTCGAAGATCTCGGTGACCAGAGCGTCAAGAATATTTCTCGCCCGATCCGCGTCTTTCGGGTCCGCCTTGAGCCAAACCCAACCATTGGGCCAGAGGACGCAAAGAACGCCGTAGCGGCGATGTCGAAGAAGCCATCCATTGCTGTGCTGCCGCTCGTTAACATGAGCGGAGATCCGGAGCAGGAGTTCTTCGCGGACGGCCTCACCGAAGATATCATCACGGAGCTGTCACGCTTCCACGACCTGCTCGTCATCTCGCGCAACTCGACCTTCGTATACAAGGGCAAGGCGGTGAAGGTGCAGGAGGTCGCGCGCGAATTCGGGGTTGAATACATCCTCGAGGGAAGCGTGCGAAAGGCGGGTGATCGCATTCGCGTCACCGTACAGCTGATTGATGCGGAGACCGACCGGCACGTTTGGGCTGAGCGCTACGACCGACAGCTTGAGGATATCTTCGCGATCCAGGATGAGATGACCCGAGCGATCGTCGCGACGCTCCCCGGTCGCGTCGAGGCCGCCACGCACGATCGTGCGAAGCGCAAGCCGACCGACAACATGGCGGCTTACGACTGCGTGCTGGGCCAGACCTGGGTTTATGGCTGGTATGTGGATCGCGACGCCACCTTCCAGCAGGTTGCCAAGGAACTGGAGATCGCGCTGGCGCTCGACGATAACGACAGCGACGTGCATCGGATCCTCGCCGCCCTGAATCTGAATCACAAGGACCATGACAAGGCCTCATACCACCAGGAACGGGCGCTCGCGCTCAACCCGAACTACGATGTTGTCGTGGTGCAGCAGGGGGAGCTTCTGACCTGGCTGGGGCGGCCGGAGGAGGGCATCGACTGGATCAAAAAGGCGATGCGCCTCAACCCGTACCACCCAGAGCGCTTTTGGAGCCATCTCGGACGCGCTTGCTATTGCGCCCAGAAATATCCCGAAGCCGCCGAGGCCTTCGCGCGGATCACACGGCCTGACCACACGCATCATGCCTTTCTCGCGGCTACGTTCGCGCAGATGGGCGACGCAGTCGCAGCCAGCGCGCACGCGGCGGAGGTCCTGAAGCTCGAGCCGAAATTCTCGGTAGCAGTCTACCTGGCCACCCAACACTACAAGCACGAAGCCGATCGCAAGCGCCACGAGGCTGGCCTCCTCATGGCAGGCCTGCCGGCCTGAACGATGACGCGACATTAGTTCTCTAGGGGGTAAGCGGAGATCCCGCAGCCGCGCCATGGCACGCCCGGCCTCTGCAACGCATAGGGTCGGAGATGGGTGAATGGTTCGGGGTAGCGCTCGCCTTAGTGTCAAGCTGCCTCGGGGGGACTGCGGCCGCGGTTACCCGCTATCTGATCCTCGATGCCGACCCGATTACGCTTGCCGGTATCAGATGGGGAATTGGCTTCCTGTGTGTTCTGCCGACCGCGGTTCTCCTGCGAGTGCGATGGCCGCAACGGGGCGACTGGCTGCCTATCGCCGCTCTGGGCCTTTGCTTCTTCGGATTGTTTTTCGTTTTCTACAACATCGCGGTGAGTTTTACGACCGCTGCTCGGGCAAGCCTCGCACTATCGACTCTGCCGCTCCAGACCATGGTCGTCGGTGCGTTGCTGGGCATAGAAGCATTGACCGTGCGGAAATCGGCTGGCGTATGCATCGCAGTCATTGGGGTCGTTGCCGCGCTCGCTTCCGGCCTCTCGGCGGCTCCGGCTGGTGCGTGGCAAGGGGAGCTCATTATGACGGCCGCGGTGCTATGCATGGCTTTCTACAACGTCTGGTCTCGCCCATTCATCCGCCGCTCAAGCGCGCTTGGCTTCCTCACCATCGGTATGGGCAGTGGTGCCGCGGCGCTGATCTTGTTCGCATCGCTAACGGGGCGCATCGGTGCCTTACAGGGTTTCGGCGCCTCGCAGTGGATTGCTGCTGTCTATCTCGGAGTGGGTGGTGGCGCGCTCGCGTTCATCTTATGGGTTTGGGCTCTCGAGAGAGCGACGCCGACCAGAGTGGCCAATACCATGACTGTAAACCCCATCGCGGCCGGACTACTCGCCACACAGCTCGTTGGCGAACCTATCACTCTCAACTTGGTGGTTGGTCTTGTCGCTGTATTTGCCGGCATATGGATCGCCACAGCGGACGGCAAAAAATCGTAGAAACTCCGACCACAAACCGGGAGCGGTCAAGTGTTGAGTGTAGTTGAGATTGGCAAGCGACCCGCGCAGATAGGGACCGCGCCGCCCTCGGCCAAGGGACCATGATGTGCTATACCTTGGTCGATAACAAAGAGCGGCGGCGCCCATCTCGACTGCACCATCAGCCGGCCAACAGGTGATCCCCAGTGAGACCGCCTGCAATGGCTCCGTCGCCTGCCTGCCATCGAGGACAGGTCGCATCCGCTCATGGCAAAAGGAATGTTCGCATGAGACGACGCGAGTTTATGACTCTCTTGTGTGGCTCGGCGTTATACCCGCTCACGGCGCGGGCGCAGCAGTCTAGGATCCGGCGCATCGGGTATCTCGACTACGGTGCGGGCATATTGCCCAGCGGCGGCTTTGCACCTTTTCACGACAACTATCGGCGCAAACCCTTCCTGGAGGGACTGCGGGAAAGTGGTTGGGTCGAGGGACAAAACGTTACCATTGATCGACGTTTTGCTGCGGGCCAGGCGGATCGGCTCCCCGCACTTGCCGCCGAACTCGTTGCGCTCAATGTGGATGCATTGCTGGCGGCGGCCACCCCGGCAGCGAAGGCAGCGCAGAACGCGACCAAAAGGATCCCAATCGTGATGGCCGATCCCGGCGACGCGGTCCACCTCGGGTTTGTCAGCAGCCTTGCAAGGCCGGGCGGAAATATCACCGGCGTAACCTCGCTTGCCCCCGAAGTGGCGGCCAAGCGCATCGCGTTGCTCAAAGAGGCATTTCCCAAGACCGCGCGGGTTGCGGTTCTCTGGAACTCAGCCATCCCGCCCGCGGAACTAGCCTTGAATGAGCTGCGGGCCGCCGCACCCATGCTGGGAATCGACTTGCAATTCGTGGAAGTAACGGGACCGCCCGGCTTCGCCGATGCATTCGCCGCGATCACGCGAGACAGCGCCGACGGGTTGTTCGTATTTCCGGATCCGCTGACATTCGGCAATAGAGAATCGATCGTAGGCTTCGCCAACAAGAATTCGATCCCTGCAATGTTCGGCGCACGGGAGTTTGTTGAGGTCGGCGGCCTGATGTCCTATGGATCGGATTACCCAGCAATGTTCCGACGCGCTGGCAACTATGTAGGGCGCATTCTCAATGGGGAGAGCCCCGCAGAACTTCCCATCGAGCAGCCCACAAAATTCGAGCTGATCATCAACCTCAAAACGGCGAGGGCGTTTGGGTTCGATATCGCGCCAACGCTGCTCGCCCGTACCGACGAGGTGATCGAATAGAAAGAGAGCGTTGCTGGCATCAGAAGATACGCCCAGCCAAACCAAGATTATGTTTCGAGGAGGCATCATGAAATTCCCGCGCCGAAAATTTTTGTATTTAGCCGCTGGCGCCGCCGCGCTTCCAGCGCTGCCACGACTCGCAAAAGCTCAAGCCTATCCGTCGCGGCCCATTCGGCTGATCATCGGCTATACCCCAGGCGGCTCGGCAGATCTTACGGCGCGTCTGATGGGGCAATGGCTCTCGGAGCGGCTCGGCCAGTCATTTGTCGTCGAAAACCGGCCGGGCGGAGGCACCAATATAGCCACCGAGGCCGTAGTGCGTGCCCCGCCCGATGGTTACACTTTTCTACTTGCCGCGCCGGCAAATGCGATCAACGCCACCCTGTACGACAAGCTCAACTTCAATTTCTTGCGTGACAGCGAACCGGTGGCCGGCATCATCCGTTTTCCGAACGTGGTTGTGGTAAACCCGTCAGTGCCCGTTAAGTCGATCCCCGAACTGATCGCTTACGCCAAAGCCAATCCCGGCAAGCTCAATATGGCGTCCTCCGGCAACGGATCGACGATTCACATGTCAGGTGAACTATTCAAAATGCTCACCGGCACCGATATGGTCCACGTGCCCTACCGGGGTGGAGCGCCGGCACTCACGGATCTGATTGCCGGGCAGGTGCATGTGATGTTCGACAACATCCCGACCTGCGCCGAGCACGTCAAATCAGGCAAGCTGCGCGGCTTGGCGGTCACGAGCACGACCCGCTCGGACGTGCTGCCCGACCTGCCGACGCTGGCCGATTTCCTACCTGGTTACGAGGCGAGCGCGTGGTACGGCTTCGCCGCACCGAAGAACACGCCCGCTGCAATCATCGAAAAGCTGAACAAGGAAATAAATGCCGTTCTCGCCGATCCTGCGGCGAAGAGGCGATTTACGGAAATCGGCGCGATTCTGCTGCCGGGCTCGGCTGCCGATTTTGGAAAACTGCTGGCCGACGAAACTGAAAAATGGGGCAAGGTGGTGAAGTTCTCAGGCGCCAAAGTGGACTAGGAGCCTGGGTTCGAGCGAATTTTTGGAATTAGCCTTTCAGCCTCCCCGCCGGCGCCGCTTGGGGCACCACAGGCGCGCGGAACCAATGCTGATCGCGGGATGTTGGGTAGGGGATTTCCGTTTCAGGAAAGCAAAAAATGAAAGCTGGCGCGAACGAACTTGAACTACTTCTGGGTCGTGCGGCCCTTCAGCTTTGGCCCGATCTGCCGCGCGACGTGCAGGAAAAGCTATTCGATACGGCGGTGCCTCTCGATGCATCGTTACGAAACTATCTGGCAGTGTGTCTTCACAACCTGCATCCCAGAACGGCACATCCGCCTAGGCCGACCGATTTGGCCTGACGGCGCGAATCTCCGGCAGCTCAGGTGAGGAACCCGCAGGCCTGCATTTTATTGAGTTCGCATGTCTGCAACTGGTTTGCGTTCGCGTTCGAAGAAGGCGCCGGCTGGCCTCCGAGGCGCACGCAAGACGGAATTTCCGGCTTTCATCGAACCCTGTGACCCGAGCTTGCGTCAGCGTGCGCCGGCGGGAGACGACTGGGTCTATGAGATCAAGGCGGATGGCTATCGCAGCCAAATCCATGTGCAGGACGGCAAGGTGACGGCGTTTTCACGGACCGGATTGAATTGGACTGACCAGTTCAGCCTGATCGTTGAAGCAGCTCAACGTCTCACGGTTCGGCAAGCAGTCCTTGATGGCGAAGCAGTAGTCTATGGCGTAACGGGCATTCCCGACTTTCAAGCGCTCCGGCGAGAGCTCGGCAGAAAACGCCTCGGCGGCCTGCGCTATCACGCGTTCGATCTGCTCTATCTCGACGGATACGATTTACGCAACGTACCCTATGTCGAGCGCAAGGAGATTCTCAAGCAGGTGCTTGCGGGCGCGCCCGAGCAGCTCATCTATGTCGGATACCTCGAAGCCGAAGGAGGTCGTGCGTTTGAGCACGCCTGCAACATGGGGCTGGAAGGTATCGTCGGCAAGCGTCGCCAGTCGATCTACCGTTCCGGGCGGGTTAACGATTGGGTCAAACTCAAATGCACCAAGAGCGACAACTTTCCCATCGTTGCATTCGTTGAAAAGCTTGGAGCCCAACCACGCTGCATTGCCTCGCTCTATCTCGGCCGGCGCAAACACGGAAAGCTGGTATATGCGGGCAAGGCACGTACCGGGTATACCGAAGCCATAGCGCGTGAACTGCGGGAGCAGCTCGACCCTCTGATCACAAACTCATCGCCGCTCTCCGAACCGGTCAAGAAACCTAAAGCGACATGGGTAAGACCGGCTCTGGATGCCGAAATCGAGTATGGCGGCCTGACCGATGATGGTCTGCTGCGGGAAGCGGTGTTCAAGGGCATTCGCGATGACCTCAAAAAAGTGTCGTCACCGTCTATCCAGCCCGTCGCACGCCCCCGTAAGGCGGTTCATATCGGAGTCCCCCGCGAAAATATTCTGCAGTTGCTGCCCGACGCCGTTGCGCCATCAAAGGACGAACTGATCCGTTATTGGCGGAAAGTCGGTAGCAGGGCGCTGCATTTTCTGGGGCGGCGACCGCTCAAGCTGGTTCGGCATACGCACGGGACGACGTTCTATCACAAGGGCAAGTTGCCGCCGATCCCGGACTCCGTGCATCAGTTTCGTATTCAAAAGCGGGAAGGAGGCGAGGGCGTGCGGGTGTGGGTGGATGACATCGAAGGGCTGATCGGCCTTGTCGCGATGGACGCCGTAGAATTGCATCCTTGGGCAGCGACGGTGGACGATATCGAGCATGCCGACCGGCTGGTGTTTGATCTTGATCCGGGCTCGGGCGTAGCCTGGGAATTCCTGGTGGAGACGGCATTCAATCTCAAGCGCATCCTTGACGATGAAGGTTATGATAGTTGGCCAAAATTGACCGGCGGAAAGGGCCTGCACATCATGGTGCCGTTGGAGCGACGCGTGAGCCATGACAAGGCGCGGGTTTACTGCAGATCAATTGTCCAGCGGCTGGCAGTCGCCAACTCCGACGCCTACACCACTTCGGCAGTGCCAGATCGCCGCAACAACCGAATTTTTCTCGACTACCTGCGCAACGGCCGCGGCACCACGGCGGTCGGGGCTTATTCCCCGCGTGCGCGCCAAGGCTTCCCGGTCGCAGCCCCGGTGACGTGGAAAGATATCGAGCGCGGCGTCAGGCCGGATGCCTACACCCTCATGCGACCGCCGCGCGGACGTGACTACGTCTGAGTTTCCAAACTCAGGCTTTTTTGTCCACGCCGGCCTCTTTCCGCATTTCATCGATGAGTTTTGAAGCTTCGGCTTTGGTAAGGTTGTCATCGAAAAGGTCAGGACGTTGCGCCTGCTCGCACAGGGTCTTCAGATAAGATGCTTGTGCCCCAGTCATGGGCTCGTCGCCGGAAACCCAATCGTCCGGATCCTTTTGCGTATTTGAACCCGTGCTTGCTTTTGTGTTCATCGCGCGCTCCTCGAGGGCCGTAACGCGTTAGCCCTGGTAGTGTTCCGGCTGCGAGTGCTCCGGACCGACGGGTGCGAGACGCCGGAGCCCGTGGAACCGTCGAACCTCCGGCCAGCGCGGAGGAACGAGCGTTTGATTTGCTCATTGAATCACCGAAAGGAGATTTGAAATGAGCAAGCTTCCACCCGTACCGCCCGACCAACGCAGCCCAAAAGGTCCGGGCTCCGACCCGCAAGTTTCCGAAAAGGACGAAACGTCCTCGAAGGATCGCAACCAACGCGAACAAGGTCGGCAGGGAAACATCTACCAGAACACCCACAACCAGGGTTATCAGCAGGACCGCTAGAATGCCCCGCAAAAATCCCAATACGGACAGGTTTGGCGGTCCAGGTTCGTCGCGGCAAGATCGGGAGCACCCGGAGAAATTCAGAAAGCATACCGACTCGCCCAAACCCGGCACGCCCACCAGCGGCCGATCCTCCAAAGTTTCTGGCGGCGGAGGAGAGCGGGACCAACATCACTCGCACGACCCAAGGCACAAAAGCTAAGCTTTGCGCTCGAGGGCATCCAAGCGAGTCTTGAAGACTCAATTTGCGGCGCGGGCGGGGGACTATCATGATCATTCGAGCAGCCCGAGGACGCAAGTCGTGTCAGAAACCCCCAACCAACACTGGTTTTCGAGATTCGCCTCGGAAACCGCAACTAACAGTGGGCGGCCATGGGCCTTCGGTTTAGCCGCTGCGTTCGTTGCCGGTTGGCTGATAACAGGTCCAATCTTCGGCTTTTCGGATTCATGGCAGCTGGTCATGAACACGATCAGCAGTATCGTGACTTTCCTGATGGTGTTTCTGATCCAGAATGCGCAAAACCGGGATAGCACTGCGCTGCAACTGAAGCTGGACGAGCTGATCAGGGCTACGGCCTCGCGTAAGGACCTGGTGGGAATTGAAGACATGTCGGAGCCGGAGCTGCAGTCGATGCGAGAGGTCGTGGAAAAATCCAATCGCGCTTCTCGATCTCCGTGAAACGAGGAACGATACGAAACCGAGCTCTACTCGGTTTGCAGCCCGAATGCTAAATCCACCCTCGCCCCTCACTCAACGGAATCTCTCATGCCAAGTGCCAAGCTCCGCGCAGCAACGATCCTGCATGCGTTCGAGAGAGCGGAAGCGGAGCTTGTTGGAAAGGCCGTAGTTCTCACCGACGGAAAAGCAGGGACCGTGGAATCCGTTTCGCTCGATGAACTCCATGGATTGCGAATCTCGATCGCAGGTCATGATGGAAAATGGCCTGTCTCGACAATCAAACTTGTGCAGAAATAGGGTGGACTAGAAAAGCGCAGAGGGTTCCAAGGTCGGCGACTGGACAGACAAAATTGTAGGCGCTCGGCATGATACCTACGGCTTGGATCCGAATCTCGTGAGTTCAGGAGGCAACGATGAACGAAGTGGTGGATCGGATTTTGCAAACGTATCAACTGATGCGAAACGTGGATCCAGAGCAAATCCCCAATTCGAGACAGAAAATCGCCCTTTACGTCGAGAAGCTCAATTCGGCCGGTAAGTTCAACCCGCACCAACTTGCAATGTATGGACTGGCTTACCTGAAAGAACTGCATGAGGGACCGGACTCTCGGTTCACCGGCTGCTAGGTGATCCAACTTTAGCGGATGACTCAATTCATCCGATCGCGTTTTTTCTCTTTGAAAAAAATTCCAAGCTATGGAGACGCTCATGTAGCGCATCAGCCGCTCGTGTAGCGGGCGTTGGCCGGCATTTACCAGATCGATGGGCGAGAAATCATCAGCCAGAAAATAACCAGCACAGCGGCGAAAGCGGGAAAGCCGAACGCGAACCAGATGCGGAACAGCTGATAATAGCGAGCCGGAAGCGGCTTGCCCTGGCTCGCCGCGGCGCTAGCAAGGTTACGCATCTGGAGCTGGATCCAGACGACGGGAATCCAGAATGCTCCGGTCAGGACGTACAGGGCGATCGAGGCCACAATCCAGCTCTCGTGGAGCGAATATCCTGCTTGTTCCGCAAGCGCAATCCCGGTGATCGGCTGGGCCACGACAGCCGTTGCCGTGAACAGGAAGTCTGCAAGTACAACCATGCGGGCGACCGCCGCGATCACAGCAGCTTCACCCGTCAAATGAGCGCGCAACATGAAGAAAGCGATTCCAGCGCCCGTGCCAAGCAGCACCGCCGCCCCGATCACATGCAGATATTTTAAAGCCAAATAGAGCATCATCTTTCATCAAGGATGGCGAGCGCGACCATATGCAGGACAAAAATGGGAAAGATCTTCAACAAAGCACCGAGCGGATCGATCCAGAGATCCGGCCGAAGTACTGTGCCCGCAACGGCATAGAAGAGCGAGAGAGCGAGCCCGCCATAGAGGCCGTAACGCGTCAGAGGCCGCCAGGCTACGCCTACGCCGACGCCGATATCGGCAAGTGCCCCGGTCAGGACAGCCGGCTCAGACAGAGTGCCAGCGCCCGTGCTGCGCATCAGATCCACGCCGACTTGATAGCCGACCGTGAGCGAAATCAGCCCAGTGCCGATCCAAAACGCCGACAGAATAACAAAAAGAATCGGCTTGATCAGGTAGAGCGGCGCAAACCATTTATCTTGAACGCTCGCCGGTTGAACGGCCAGCGCATCCCGAAGCGATCGAGGTCGAATGCCGCATACCGTGATCCACGGCTCCGGGTCTCCGATAGCGCCTCTTGCAATCTCCCGCGCGGCATTTGTGCGTACTGGCGGGCGCCAGCCCAGAAATCCGGCGAGATCGCCGAGCCGATACAGAAACCTGGAGAGTCCGTGCGGAAGCGTAAAATAGCGAGCGGGAGGCCAGCCGCACCAATTCCGATACTGGGCGATAATCTCGGCCATTTGCAATCGGTCCGGGCCGACGAGTTCAAGAGCGATGCGGGACGGCGCATCCGGCTTGAGAAAAAATGAAACCGTCTTGAGGACATCCTCGAGCTGGACGACCTGGAGTGGCTGGGTATTAGGCATCAGCGGTACAAGCGGCAAACTGGCAAGCGCGCGAATGAGCGCGCTTCCCCCGAACACCGAGCGGCCAAATACCACGGACGGTCTCAGTATCACCCAGTCCAGATCTCGCGCCATCAGTTGCCGGTCCCCAGCGTATTTGCTGGCGGAGAAAGCCGATGGCTGTGCTCGATCGACCCCGACCGCCGACACATGGATGACACGGCGAACGCCGCTCCTCTCACACGCAAGAAATAACGCGCCCGCTCCCGCTGCATGGACGCCATCTGTGTTCTCGCGGGCGCTATCCTGCAGCACGCCAGCGCAGTTAACCACCGCTTCGATTTCCCTGAGGAGAGGAAGCCATTTTTCAGGCTGGGTGGCAGTTGCAATATCGAAGCGCACCCATTCGGCGATTTTCAAGTGCAGGGGAGGGCGGCGGGCGATTCCGATTACCTGATGTCCTTGCCGCGTGAGGCAAGTGGCAACCGCGGATCCAATCAGCCCTGTCGCTCCGGTTACCAGAATTTTCACGTTGCATCCCGCCGTCGCTGCAAGCCGCGCTTCAGACAAAGCATGCCGCCAAAGGACGTTCCGGCGCGACTTCCCAAAGGGGCCCGCACGAGAGATGAAACGGCGGGGAACGTGTTCGCGGCAGGCGGATTGAGCGAAGTAACCGGAGGCCTAACATGAGCAAAGACAAGGGGAAAAAGACGCAAGGCATCGCTCGAAGCGGGCGAGGCGAGCAGCAACCCGTCGACAAAGATCGTGCCCAGCGCGTCAGCCTGACCAAAGATGGGCCGGCATCAGCTCACCGAAGAGAGCTGGAGAAGTCCGATCGCAAAGCCGGAAAAACCCCACGTACCAGCGGCCACTCATAACGGCCGACCACTACGCGCCCGACCATGGAACCGCAACGAGTGTTGGCCATTGCAAGCTAGCTGCGGCTGTAGGAGCGAGCACCCGAACAATCCATGAGCAAACCTCTTCCACTTCCTGTTTGGGATCGCAAAGCCGGCGAGCTGATCCAGGATTTTATGGACGACAGCCCATCGACCTACGAGAGCAGGCCGCGCCCCTCTCTCACACAGTGGCTTCAATCGTACCCGATGTACGATTGGCTGCTCGCGGCTTATCAAAATACAACTTTGAGCGCTCGCAAGATTGAACCATTTATCCGTAAGCACGGCATTGACATCAGTGAATTCGAGCCGGTAAGCGTCAGTCGTATGCTGAGTTTTTTGAACGTCGTTTTAGGCCGGGCGCGCGCAGCTTTCCGCGATCGCCGGATGAAATGGCTGAAAGTCGCAGAAGCGCTTCCTAATGCAGCAGCGCTTTGGGCCCACCGAGTTTCTTCTGCAGACTTTCGTTTCTGCGGTTCAACTCGGCTTGTAGTCTTACGTTTTCAATTAGAATCGCTCGCATCGCCTGGCGAACATCGCCATCCGCGCTGTTGAGGATTGCGTCAATCGCACTTTCGAGCAGCTCATCCATGGCTGATTAACCGGCCAATCGCCCGGTTGTTCCCACCTGGAGCCGGGAGTGGAGGGCCGGCCTCACTGGTTGTGGCGGAAACCACTGTTAATGTCCGGTTCCGGTTGCTTGAATCCGTTCGCAGTTTTTATTAGCGAGATCGACTTAGCCAACCACTGCGCGAGCGCGCATGCTCGGCCACCCTCGCGTGTATTGCCCGTGAGAGGGAACGGGCGAGCCTGCGGGTCAACAGCCTTTTAACATCACCATCTTTCCACGTCACGCTCACGGCTGTGAAAGCCCGTCATGCCCGCTGGTGAGCAAATTCGCTGGCCGCAATTCCCACAACATCAGTGAACGTGCTGAGAGGTCAATTCGGGCGTGCGCATTGGATGTTTGCCGTTTCATCCCTGCGTCGGTACCGTTTCATCCCTGCGTCGGTACTGATGAGCAGGCGGTACCTGTTTCCGCCGGGAAGGTCGGGCAGCGAGAACCGTACATCACCACCATGAGCATTGATCATGAGAAGCGAGCGCAATGTCCAGGCCACCGCCTGCAACCAATGCCGGCAATGTCGAGGCGAAGCGAAACGAGTTCGCCGTCTCAGTGTAATATAACGGCTTGATGCCGAGCCTGTCGCGCAGAAGCATGACCCGGCCGCTGGCATGCTTTCGAAGCTCTCGTCGCATTTCACGAAAATTGTAGATGCATCCGTTGAAAACGATCCCAAGACCGAGCTCGCTGTCGATCATCGGCTGTTGCGAATTGGGTGAAAGGTCGAGAATGCTGAGGCGCCGATGGCCGAATGCCAGGCCCTGCTGGACGAAAAACCCGCCAGCATCGGGGCCGCGGGTGTGTAGCGATACGCCATTTTCGACAATGCGAGATGGTCGGTGCGCCTTCGAAACTAATTTCTCCACATATTCCGCACTTGAATCCTGCCTCAACTTTCCTGAGGCCACTAACCTCTCGCGCCCTTCGCTGTTCCCTCGGCTGTAGTCAGCCAGCGCAGTCTTTCGGTTGCCCTTTTCTGCGCCCAGGCCGGACGCACACATCACGTCCACGGCGGTTACGGCCGTGAGCGCCGCGAGCGTCAGCACGGCATTGCGGTTTTGCCCGCCATCGCTTCGAACTCCGCTCGCCGCTGTCGCGATGTCCGCCATGTCGCCAGCGACGCGGCCCCATATCCACGGAGCCGGGTCATGGCTGGCCAGAATCGCCACCCCCGTGGCTAATTCACGGGCGCCGTAGGCCCGCACCAGCGGCTCCATCCCGCTCAGGCCGGTCGCTCTGCACAACGCCCGCGGCGCGATCAATTCCGCCGCGCCTAGCGCTAACGAGAGATAGCCCAGGCTTTTGGCTAGTCTATCATGCGTGGATTGCGCCCGCCCGCGGATCGCGGTTGCCTGAACTGAACTTCGCATTGGTGATCCCCTCATGGTCTCAGGACAACCTTGACGCAGCCGTCCTGCTTGTCACGGAACGTCTTGTACATCTCAGGTCCTCGTTCGAGCGGCTCTGTGTGCGTGATCACGAATGAAGGATCGATTTGGTTGTCGATCACCAGGTTGAGCAGGTCGTCCGTCCAGCGATTAACATGAGTTTGTCCAGTGCGGATGGTGAGACCCTTGTTCATGACCGCGCCAAGCGGAATCTTGTCCAGTAGTCCGCCGTACACGCCAGGTATTGAGAGAACGCCCGCCGGGCGGCAGACGTACATCATCTCGCGCAGCACGTGGGGGCGATCGGTCTCCAACATCATCGCTTGTTTCGCTCGGTCGTACATGGAATCGATCGAGCCCGTTGCATGTGCTTCAAGACCTACGGCGTCGATACATTTTTCCGGCCCTTTGCCGCCGGTGAGTTCGTTCAGCCGTTCAATGACGCTCTCTTCCTCGAAGTTGATAGTGATTGCGCCGCCGGCCCTGGCCATGGACAGTCTTTCGGGGAGGCGATCGATCGCAATCACTTGCTTGGCGCCAAGCAGGATTGCGCTGCGTATCGTCATTTGGCCGACCGGGCCGCAGCCCCAAATCGCCACGGTATCGGTCGGCTGGATGTCGCATTGCACGGCGCCTTGCCATCCCGTCGGAAGAATATCCGACAGGAACAGGAGTTTCTCGTCAGGGATGCCTTCCGGAACTTTGATATGCGTGGCATCGGCAAAGGGGACGCGGAGGTATTCAGCTTGCCCGCCGGGATACCCGCCGGTCAGATGGGTGTAGCCGAACAGTCCTGCGGTTGAGTGGCCGAACACCTTGTCGCCAAGCTGCTTGTTACGATTGCTCCGTTCGCAGACGGAGAAATTGCCCCGCTTGCACTGTTCACACTCGCCGCAGATGATCGTAAAGGGTATGACGACCCTCTCGCCAACCCTAAGCGCATCCTTTGCACCGGGTCCGACCTCCACGACTTCTCCCATGGTCTCGTGACCCATGATGTCGCCTGATTTCATCCCAGGCATGAAGTGGTCGAACAGATGAAGATCTGAGCCGCAGATCGCGCAGCTCGTCACCTTGATAATAGCGTCACGATCATCCTCGATCTCGGGATCGGGAACTCTCTCGCAGCGGATATCTGCCGTTCCGCGCCAAACAAGTGCTCTCATCCGACTGGTCCATTTGTTGTGCTAGTAAAGAGCGATGCGTCGCTTCCGTACCGAACATCAACAAATGGCATTCGTTCCTTCGTTTTGATTTCGTTGGAAGGCGGATAGAAGTGCAACTCCGGAACGATCGCCGCGGATGCACGTTTTTCGGCTGTACCAATCGGAGAAGTTCAATGAGCGATCTGGACAATAACCGTCGCCTCGATCCCCGCGACAGCGACGGAATAAGCACCGGTACCATCGCCGCGATCATTGCGGTGGTCGTGATCATCGGCGCTCTGTTGTTGTGGCACCCGTGGAACGCGAACAATGGCAGCGCCAGCAATACCTCCGGCACCACCACGGGCCAGACCTCGACGGGCACAGGCGGATCCGCGCCGGGCAAGAAGTAGCGCACCCGTCCTGACGCGCAGCCTGCGCGGCGCACTGCAGGTCGGGCCTTCCGAGATCAAAACAGAGCGTACTGCCGGCCGGCACAAGCCTGGTTCGTTGGTCGTGTTGATGAACTGTTGGACGGCTAGTGCGCTCGGATGTGCCTGTTTGTTCGCTTGTGCGAACGTTCGTCTCGCGGATGCGAAGGTCTATTTGCTTCAGAATGCAATATTGATTTTTTCTGTCCTCCACCGGACGGAAGGCGTCGGCGCGAGCAGCTAGGCTGAGAGGGTTCGTGAGGGAGCAACAATGAGTAAATTCGATCCTGAGACCGTAGCGGCTATGCGAAGTGTTCTTGAAGAAGTCTGCAGCCACATCCCTGCCAGATCCACTGCCGCGCGCAGCTTTGTCGCCGCGAAAATTCTTGAATGCGCAAGCAACGGCAACCAAAGCCACGATCTCCTTTTGGACGCGGGACGTCGCGCCGTGATCGACCAGTTCGGGAACCTGGACGCGGTACGCCGACTTTTCCGATGAACAAGGATGTCGGCGGCGGCTTGGCGGCCTGACCAAAATCTATGCAAAGTGTCAGTTGCGGCGGCTTCGGCATGCTCATGCGATCTAAAAAGAATGGCCCCGCAAGGGGCCATTCCTATGTCAGCCTTAGTAGTCGCCACGATGCTTCTTGATGATCACCGTCTTGTCAGCATGGCGATGGCGCCAGCCTTCGTGCCACCCGCGATCACGATGCTCACGGAATTCTGCACGCGCACCGAAGCGATGCTCGCGGAAGTCGGCACGTGGACCAAAGCGATGCTCGCGGAATTCGGCGCGCGGACCGAAGTGATGTTTCTTGATCACGACGGTTTCAGCGCTTGCAATCGACGGCGCGGCAATAGCGATCGCCCCGACGGCTGCAATAACGTAGCCAAACCTCTTCATGTTATCCTCCTCATTGTATGAGGACTAAACATCGCAGGGGTGGGCAACGTTCCCGCGAAGCAACGGGAAAATCCTGAACGGTTGTTCAGCATGAACAGTTGTTCAGCTACGGCAATTCGAGCAGCGTGCTCCGCAAGCCACGCGCTAGTCGATGATGGCCTGATACACCAGCGCGTTGATCTTCTGCCGGTAGTGCCAGCGGATCGGGCCGGGCGCCGCCGAGAGATATACTACCGCGAGTTCTTCTTTCGAATCGACCCACCAATCCGTTCCGCTCGCGCCGGGCCATGAGAACTGCCCGACCGATCCCATCATGCGGACTACACCGGGTGTCGTGCGTATCGCCAGTCCGAGTCCGAAGCCATAATCGGCGCGGGTGGGATCGGCGTTGCCAACCAGATTCTTGATGTTGGGGCCGAGCTGGTCGGACAGCATGTAGTCGACGGTCTTGCGGCCGAGCAGCCGCGCCTCACCGGAGCGCCCACCATTCATCAGCATCATAGCAAACCGCAAATAGTCCGAGGCGGTCGATGCCGCGCAGCCGCCGCCGCAATCGAATTTGAGCGGCTGCGTCAATTCTGGAGCGCGGGTTTGTGGCTTGCCGTTTATAGGATCCTCGGGCAGCGGTTTCGCGTAGCGCGCCGCCTTTTCAGCGGAAACCGAGAATCCGGTATCGCTCATTCCCAATGGTGCGAACAGGTTCGTCTGCAGATATTGCCCGAGTCTCTGCTTGGTGATGCTTTCGATGGCTAGCCCGAGCACGTCGAGACCAAAGCCATAATCCCATACGGTCGCGGGCTGATACAAAAGCGGCAGCGAGGCCAGTTTGTCGAGGAAAGCGGCGCCATCGTAATCGCGCGCGGCATCCACGCTTCCGCCCGGATACATCTTGTGCACCAGCGTATTGCCACGGCCGCCGTAGATGAGGCCGGAAGTGTGGCGCATCAGATCTTGTATCGTGATCTGCCGATTGGCCGGAACGGTTTCGGCGGTCGGTCCGCCGCCATCGCGAGCGGCAACCCGCATGTCGGCGAATTTCGGAAAGTATTTGCTCAAGGGATCGTCGATGAGAATATTGCCCTGCTCGTAGAGCATCAGGGCGCCCACTGCCGTCATGGGTTTGGTCATCGAGGCGATGTTGAAGATCGTGTCAGTGGTCATGGCGACGCCGGCGGTCTTGTCACGCCAGCCATACGCATCGAGCGCAACCAGTTTTCCGTGCCGGGCGATCGCAATGACGGCGCCCGGAATGCGTCCGGCATCGATGTCGGATTTCAGCGTGGCCCCGATACGGGCCAGTCTCTCGGTGGAGAGGCCGACATCTTCCGGCTTGGCGCGCGGCAATGGGTCATCTGCGAAAGCGGCGCCGGAAGCAAGCAGGCAAAAGGCGGTCGCGAGTATCTTGATGGCAGCCATGGACGCCTCCCGTTCGGGCTCTCTGGCCCGCTGTTTTGCGAGTGGAAGACTAAAATAACCCTTTTGCAGAGGCTAGCTGCGTTTGCGTTGGTCGCTGCAGTGATGTCGCAACGGTTGACGAGCACCGCCGAGGCGGCGATGGGTCCCGCCGACAAGTTCGATCTCGTGATCAAGGGCGGCGATGTGCTCGATCCCAGCCAGTCGCTGCGTGGCAAGCGCGACATCGGCATTCGCTGGGGCGTAGTCGAGGCGATTGAGCCGGAGATACCCGCTGCTCGCGCGTTGAAGACCATCGATGCGGGCGGCAAGCTGGTCACGCCCGGCCTGATTGACTTGCATTGCCACGTTTACCCCTACGGCTCAGCGATCGGCATTCCCGCCGACGAGCTGGTGCAATTTCAGGGAACCACGACCGTGGTCTCGGCGGGCGACGCCGGCGTCAACAACCTGGCCGCGTTGCGCCGCTATATCGTGGCGCAGTCGCGCGCGCGGATTTACGCGTTCGTGCATATCGCCAACAACGGATTGTCGGCTTTCCCGGTGGCCGAACTCTACAACATCGATAACGCGCAGATGGAGGCCTGCGCCATGGCGCTGGCGGAAAATCCGGATTTCCTGATCGGCGTCAAAGTGCGGATGTCGGAGAATGTGATCTTCAAGCATGGCCTGGAGCCGCTGAAGCGTGGGATCAAGGCTTGCGAGATGTG
>VAZS01000146.1 GCA_005884855.1 Alphaproteobacteria bacterium
ATCGTCATGGCCGGGCTTCGTCCAGGACATCCACGCCTGGACTTGGCGCGCGGAAGAAGGACGTGGATACCCGGGACATCGGCGCGAAGCAAAGCTTCGTCGCCTCGCCCGGGCATGACGAGTAGGTGCGAAGACGCGGTTCGCGCTTTGGCTCGGGCATGACGAGCATATGTACCTCACGCCCCAGTCGTGGCAGATAGAGCCCAAATCAGGAAACCCGGGGACATGCCGATGCTTTTTCCAACCACGATCGCCGGCTCGCTGCCGAAGCCGGAATGGCTGGCCGAGCCCAATACGCTCTGGGCGCCCTGGAAATCCAAGGGGGCTGAGCTGGCGCGAGCCAAACGGGATGCCACCCTGCTGGCGCTAAAAATGCAGGAAGACGCCGGAATCGATATCGTCACCGAAGGCGAGCAGGCGCGCCAGCATTTCGTCCACGGCTTTCTGGAAAAGATCGAGGGAATCGATTTTGCCCATAAGGTCGAAATGGGAATCCGCAAAGATCGCTACAAGGCGATGGTGCCGCAGGTGGTGTCGCCGCTTCGATTGAAGGGCCGCGTTCATGCCGACGAGGCACACGTCGCCCGCACCCACACCGCGCGCAAGCTGAAATTCACGCTGCCCGGCCCCATGACCATCATCGACACTATCGCCGATAAATATTATGGCGACCGCGTGAAGATGGCGTTCGCGTTTGCCGAGCTGCTCAACGAAGAAGCCAAGGCGCTGCAGGCCGACGGCGTCGATGTGGTGCAGTTCGATGAGCCAGCCTTCAACGTCTACATGGATGAGGTCAACGACTGGGGTATACGAGCGCTGGAGCGCGCCGCCGAAGGCCTCACCTGCGCGACGGCCGTGCACATCTGTTACGGCTACGGCATCAAGGCCAAAACCGATTGGAAGCAAACGCTCGGCAGCGAATGGCGGCAGTATGAGGACATCTTTCCGGCGATCGCCAAAAGCCCGATCCAGCAGGTCGCGATCGAATGCCGAAATTCGCGGGTGCCGCTGGATTTGCTGGGCCTGCTCACCGGCAAGGTCGTCCAGGCCGGAGTGATCGACGTCGCGAGCGACACCGTTGAGACCGCCGAGGATGTCGCCAAGGTGATCGATGAGGTTTCGAAGTTCGTGCCGAAGAGCAACATCGTCGCGACCACAAACTGCGGCATGGCGCCCATGCACCGCGATATCGCCGAGGCGAAACTGATGGCGCTCGGCGCCGGCGCGAAACTCGCAAGAGAGCGGTTCGGCTAATGCTTGTCTGCGCGAGACTTGCCACAGCGATGATCGTTGCGCTGCTGTTGCTGATCTCAGCGCCGGCGCGCGCCGATGGTCGCGAAGAGCTCGACGCTTGTCAGTTGATCATCGCTCGCGCGGCGCAGGCGACACAAGCGGGTACAGCAAGCAGCCGCCAGGACGAGGCTGAACTCCAGCGCTGCCGGCAGATCGTTCGTGACTGGATGTTGCGGGAATCGCGGATGAGCGTCGACGAGCAAGGCCGGCCTCTGCGCTGAAGCGGTGCATTCCCTCTCCCGCTTGCGGGTGCGCTTGCGGGGGAGGGTTAGGGTGGGGGCTTGCCATTAGTAATGCCCCCTCTCCAGCTCTCCCCCGCACGCGGGAGAGAGGGCAGACCGCGCCTGCCGAGGAAGATCAGCATCCGATCGCACTCTCATGCAGCACCGGGCGATACCCCGCCGATAGAGCGCGGACGGTCGAGGGAGGTGTGAGCAGCATCGCGCTTTGAAGCGCGCTCTCCGCCTGGCGATAGCCACCCGGCGACCATCGCAACGCCTGACCCGCGACGATCAGGTAACTCTCGTTGCCTTCCTGCAGCATCACGCCATTGGGCAACTCTTGCAACGGCCTGGCAAGCGCATGCAAGCGCTTCTTGCCCCCCGACAGACGCTCGGCGTGAAGCACGGCGTCAATGTCGCCCGCGCGAACATTCGCGAAGCCGTTGCCCTTTTCCCACGCGGCGCGAAACCGGTTGGCGTCGTGGCGGCGGCAGAAAAAGCACGGGCGGTGCCCCGCCGCGAACGCGGTCGCCTCATCGAGAAAAAACAGCTCGGTCCAGCTCCGGCCGTCCATCACCTCGCGCCGCCAGCCCCTGAAGTCGCACAGGCAGGTAAGCCATGCCCGGCTCGCCCAGCGCCGCGTCAGTGTTTTCGTCGCGGGATCATGGATTATGCCGCGATTGCCGGTGAACATTCCGCGATGCGGCGTCGCGATGATGTCGCCGGTTGGGGTGACCCGATTTTGCAGCGGCATCTTAGTTCTCCTTCTCCCCGCTCGCGGGGAGAAGGTCGGGATGAGGGGGACTCTCCACGCATTCCGAGTCGCGGCGAGCACCCCTCACCCGATCGCTTCGCGATCGACCTCTCCCCGCAAGCGGGGCGAGGTGAAGGAGCGCCTGATTCACGCCGGCCCGCCGCTAATCGGCGGCTGGAAGGATAGCGCGGTATCCCAGGGAAAGAAAATCCAGGTGTCCTGCGACACTTCGGTGATGAACGTATCGACCAGCGGGCGTCCTTGGGGTTTGGCATAGACGGTGGCGAAATGCGCCTCCGGCAACATGTCGCGCACCACCCGCGCAGTCCTGCCGGTGTCGACGAGATCATCGACGATCAACAGTCCCTTGCCGGTCCCGCCACCGAGACTCGCGGTATCGGCTGACACGCCCTTGAGGACCTGCAGGTTGCCTTGGGTAGTGTGAGCGTAGCTCGTGATGCAGACGGTATCGATCACGCGCACGCCGAGCTCGCGCGCGACGATCGCGGCCGGCACCAGCCCGCCTCGCGTGATCGCGATGACGGCATGAAATGGCCCGACTTCATTCAGCCGCCAGGTCAGCGCCCGGCAATCCCTGTGGAACTGGTCCCAGGAGACCGGAAAGGCCTTGCCCGCCCGCTCCTGTGCGCTCAGTTCCGGATGCTCCGCCATCTTTATCGTCTCCGTGGTTCGCTTCTACCTGAATGACCCGGCGCTAACGAAGTACGTTCAAATCCGCCAGCATCTGCTTGACCGCGTTCATGGCGGCCTGCAGCTTTTCGGGATCGCGGGAGCGGACCACGAGATTGGTATTCGGCTTCTTGTCCTCGTCCTGAAAAGGGTAACTGCCGATGATGGTGTCAGGATGGGCATTGGCGATTTCGCGCAACGGGCCGCCGATGTCGCCTTCCCGCGCGTTGGCGCGAACCGTGTCCGACAGCATCCGCACGCCGGATTTCAGCTTCGGCGCCACGATGTCCATCATCGCCTGCATGATTGAGGGCACCCCGGCCATCACGATGACATTGCCGATCTTGAATCCCGGCGCCAGGTCGATGCCGACGCCGAACGCCTTGGCCACGCTATCGGCCGTAATGTCGCCATGGGTGGGCCCTCTCCCGCCGGTCGTAAAGACGTAGGTGTACCGGCTGCGTAGCGCATCGAGCGCGGCGATGATGTCGGCCTCGTCGTCAGCCACGACGCGGACCTCCTTGAGGTCGATGCCGATGTTGGTGAGGTATTCCGCGATGAAGCCGATGTTCTTGTCCTTGGTCCGCCCGGACAGGATCTCGTCGCCAATCACCAGAATTCCCGCCGTGACAATATCGTTCATAACCTCTCCCTCGCCCTGGACCGTGACTTGCTCAAAGCAACGCATCCAAGTCACGCATTTATTGCCGCCGGAATAAGCACCTGACGGCCGTTTATTCAGGCATCTTCCCGGACCTCGCGGCCCAAATGCCTGACCAATGCATATCGCGCTGGCCCGGCCCTTGCTACCATCCCTTTAACTCATGCACTCTCGCGCTTGGCTCGAAAGACGGTCAGTCGTCATGGCAGTTGCGTTCGATGAAATGAACGGACCCGGGGGCGATGTCCGCCTGGCCTACCTGGAGCTCTCGCGCTGGCTCAAGGAGACGCCAGCCGACGCGCTGGAGTATCGCCGCCAGGAGGCGGAGCTGCTGTTCCGCCGGATCGGTATCACTTTCGCGGTGTACGGTGACGCCGAGGCTCAGGAACGGCTGATCCCCTTCGATGTGATCCCGCGGATCATGTCGGCGAAAGAATGGGCCATCCTTGAAAGAGGCCTCAAACAGCGGGTGCGCGCGCTCAACATGTTCCTGCGCGATATTTATCACGGACGGGACGTGCTGCGCGCCAACGTGATCCCGGAGGATCTGATTTTCCATAATCCGGTGTTCCGGCCCGAGATGAACGGACAGGACGTGCCGTACGACGTCTATGTCCATATCGCCGGGATCGATATCGTCCGCATCAATCCGGAAAACTTCTTTGTGCTGGAGGACAATGCGCGTACGCCTTCGGGCGTTTCCTACATGCTGGAAAACCGCGAGATCATGATGCGGCTGTTTCCTGACCTGTTCGCCCGACACCGTATCGCACCTGTCGAAAGGTACCCGGACGAACTGTTGTCGGCTCTGCGTTCGGTGGCCCCGCTGAGTGCCGCGGCCGAGCCGACCGTGGCGCTGATGACGCCCGGGGTCCACAACTCAGCTTATTACGAGCACTCATTTCTGGCCGATAAGCTCGGCATCGAACTGGTCGAGGGCCGCGACCTCATCCTCAAAAACGATGAGGTGTTCATGCGTACCACCGAGGGCCTCAAGCGCGTTGACGTCATCTACCGCCGCGTCGATGACGACTTCCTCGATCCGCTTACGTTTCGCCCCGACTCGGCCCTCGGCGTGCCCGGGCTGATATCGGCCTATGCGGCCGGCAACATCACGCTGGCAAACGCGGTCGGCACCGGCATCGCCGACGACAAGGCGGTTTATTCCTATATGCCCGAGATCGTGAAATTCTATCTCGGCGAAGAACCGATCCTGAAGAACGTGCCGACCTGGCGCTGCCGCGAGCCAAAGGACCTGGCCTACGTGCTCGATAACCTCGGCGAACTGGTGGTGAAGGAAGTCCACGGCTCCGGCGGCTACGGCATGCTGATCGGCCCGGCGGCCACAAAGGCCACGATCGAAGCATTTCGCGACAAGCTCAAGCGCGACCCTGAAGGGTTCATCGCGCAACCGACGCTGGCTCTCTCTACCTGTCCGACCTGCACCGAAGCAGGCCTCGCGCCGCGGCACGTCGACCTGCGGCCGTTCGTGCTGACCGGAAGCAATCACGTCACGGTGGTGCCGGGCGGCCTGACGCGGGTGGCGCTCAAGGAAGGTTCGCTGGTGGTGAATTCGAGCCAGGGCGGCGGCACCAAGGACACCTGGATACTGGACGAGTGAAATGCTGTCGCGCACCGCCGAAAACCTGTATTGGCTTGCCCGCTATGTCGAACGGGCTGAGTATCTTGCGCGCACCATCGAGGCGACGCTGCGCGTTACGGCGTTGCCCAGCGCCTATATCGGCAAGACCAACGAATGGGACTCGGCGCTGCTGACGGCGGGTGTCAGCGCAGGTTTTTATCAGGTTTACGATAAAGCCGACGAATACAACGTCATCGAATATCTTTCGTTTGCGCCGGAAAATCCGTCCTCGATCCGCAACTGCATCGAAAGCGCGCGGCTCAACTCGCGTTCGGTACGAACCGCGCTGACCAGCGAGATGTGGGACACCATAAACTCCGCATGGATCGATCTTCAGAAGGTCTGGGGAAAAGGCGCCAAAACCCGAGAAGAATTGGCGAACTTCCTGCGCTTCGTGCAGGAAACCTCGCTGCGATTCGACGGCTCGGCCTACCGCACCATGCTGCGCAACGACGCCTACTGGTTCTCGCGGCTCGGCTTCCATCTGGAGCGCGCCGACAACACCGCCCGCATTCTCGACGTCAAGTATCACGTGCTGTTGCCTGAAGAGGAGCATGTCGGCGGACCGCTCGACTATTATCAGTGGACCTCTATTCTGCGTTCGGTCTCGGCACTCACTGCCTATCACTGGGTCTATCGGGAAACCTTGAAACCGTGGTTGATCGCGGATCTGCTGATTCCCAACGATTCTCTGCCACGATCGCTGGCGAGCTGCTACGGCAATCTGGTACGCAATCTCGACCAGATCGGCGTCGCATATGGCCGCCAGGGCGCAGCCCAGCGGCACGCCCGCGGCATCCGCAATCGCCTGGAACACAGCCACATGGTCGATATCTTCCAGCACGGCGTTCATGAATTCATTCAGGAGTTCATCGTGGACAACTCAAGGCTCGGCGAAATCATCACAAAGCAATATCTGATTTAAAACCCAGCCGGTCTGAGAGTCGGAAAATCCTGCCATGCGCCTGCGAATTGCCCATCGAACCAGCTATCGATACGAGCCGCCCGCGACGGGCGTCATCCAGATCCTGCGGATGACCCCGGGCAATCATGACGGGCAATATGTCGCCGATTGGCAAATCGACGTCTCCACCGATTCACGGCTTCATGTGCATCAGGACGCGTTCGGCAACGTCACCCATCTGCTGAGCGAAGGACCGCTCGCCGATCTCACCATCAATGCGCAAGGCCTGATCGAAACCCACGACACCGGCGGTGTGCTTAAGGGAACGGACGAGCGGTTTCCGCCGAGTCTGTTTCTGCGTTCGACATTGCTGACCGAGGTCAATCCGGCGATGGCGGCGTTTTCGCGCGAGCTGCGTTCGGAATCGGAGGCCGACGTGCTTGGATTCCTGCATGCGCTGATGATGCAGATCAGTGAACATATGACCTTCGACGAAGATCCTACCCACAGCGGCACCTCGGCTTTGGAAGCCTTCGGACTAAAGCGCGGCGTCTGTCAGGACTACGCCCATATCTTTATCGCTTGCGCGCGGTCCGCCGGCGTACCCGCGCGCTTCGTCTCGGGGCATTTCCTGCGCTCAGACGGCGTGGTGCATCAGCAGGCCGGCCACGCCTGGGCGGAGGCGTTCGTGCCCGATCTCGGCTGGGTCGGTTTCGATCCCGCTAACGGCATCTCCACCACCGACGCGCATGCCCGCGTCGCAATCGGGCTCGACTACCTCGGCGGAGCGCCGGTGCGCGGTACCCGATATGGCGGCGGCATGGAAACCCTCACCGTGGCGGTCAAGGTCGAACAGGCGGGCGGCCGGCAGGGTCAGTGGCAGTCGCAGTCCGGAGTTTAAGCCTGCGCCACTTTGCGCCTCACAACGCCTGAATTTCGCCCTTGGCCCAGAACTCGCGCAGCTTGAATTTCTGGATCTTGCCGGATCCCGTCAGGGGAAAAGCCTCGACACGAAACCAGTGCTTCGGCGTTTTGTAATGGGCGAGCGAGGCTCGCATGTAATTTGATAATTCTTCCTGGTCGATCACAGCGCGGGCGCGGGGCGGATGAAAGCGGCGACCTCTTCGCCCCATTTTTCGTGCGGTAGCCCGATCACCGCGACTTCGCCAACCTTCGGATGGCGAAACAACAGTTCTTCGAGTTCGCGCGGATATATATTTTCACCGCCCCGGATGATCATGTCCTTCAGGCGACCCTCGACGGTGCAATAGCCGCGAGCATCCATCGCGCAGAGGTCTCCCGTGTGCAGCCAGCCCTCGGAATCGATCGCCGCCGCGGTCGCCTCCGGCATTTCGAAATAGCCGAGCATGATGTGGTAGCCGCGCGTGCAGAACTCGCCTATTTCGCCGATCGCGGCGGTCTTGCCGGTATCCGGATTGACGATCTTGGTTTCCATGTTGGGCAGCGGCAGGCCGATGGTGCCCGCCTTGTCTTCAATCGTGTCTGTCGTCATGGTCATGGCCGCTACCGGCGAGCATTCCGTCTGCCCGAACACGATGGTAAAGGGCGCGCCGAGCTTTTGCTCGAGCAATGTGACCAGCGTGGCCGGGACGGTCGAGCCGCCCGAACAGATCGCCTTGATGGACGAAAGATCGGTGGTTGCGAACGAGGGATGTTCCAACATCGCGACCAGCATCGTGGGCACCCCGATCATCGCGTTTCCACGATAAGTCTCGAACATTTCGAGCACGAGGCCCGGTTCGAACGCCTCCAGCAGCACCTGGGTCGCAGCCTTGGATACCGCCCCAAGAACGCAGCAGACGCAGCCGCCGGTGTGGAACAGCGGCATGGTCGTTACGAAAACGTCGCCAGGGTCGATCCCCATCCGCTCCGCGGTGTCGGCGCCATTGTTGGCGAGACCGCGATGATGCAACAGCGCGCCTTTCGGAAAACCCGTCGTGCCGGACGTATACTGGATCATGACGGGATCGGTAGGCTTGACTGCGGGAAGCGCGATGCTGCTGTCGTCGCCGGCGGCAATGAAGGTTGACCAATCATCGAAACAAATCATCTCCCGAAGTTCCGGGCATCCCGGCGCCACCTCGCGCGCAGTCTCCAGCATCGGATTGCCGCGGAAGGAATTGACCACGAACACGCCTGCCG
>VAZS01000147.1 GCA_005884855.1 Alphaproteobacteria bacterium
CTCATCCCATAGTTGCCTGCCCCGTATGAGCCGCCGATCACGACCGTGAATTTCGGCACGCCGGCGGTCGCAACAGCCGTCACCAGCTTGGCGCCGTCGCGCGCGATCCCGCCGGCTTCGTATTTCTTGCCCACCATGAAGCCGGTGATGTTCTGCAGGAACACGAGGGGAATATTGCGCTGACAGCACAACTCGATGAAATGCGCCCCTTTCAACGAACTCTCGCTGAAGAGGATTCCATTGTTGGCGATGATGCCGACGGGATATCCCCAGATGTGGGCGAAACCGCAAATCAGGGTCAGGCCGTACAATTTCTTGAATTCGTCGAACTCGGAGCCGTCGACCACGCGGGCGATGATGTCACGCACGTCAAACGGTTTGCGCCCGTCAACAGGAACCACGCCATAGATGTCTTCCGGTGCAAACAGCGGCTCGCGCGGCTCGCGCATGTTCAGGGTCGCGCGCGAGGGCTGCTTCAGAGTGGCGACGATGCGGCGCGCAATACCGATCGCATGACTGTCGTTCTGTGCGTAGTGATCGGTCACGCCGGATTGGCGGGAATGCACGTCAGCACCGCCGAGTTCTTCCGCCGAAACCACCTCGCCCGTGGCGGCCTTCACCAGTGGAGGTCCGCCGAGAAAAATCGTGCCCTGATTGCGAACGATAATGCTCTCGTCCGACATTGCCGGCACATAGGCTCCCCCGGCAGTGCAGGAGCCCATTACGATCGCGATCTGTGGGATCCCCAAGGCGGACATTTGTGCCTGATTGTAGAAGATACGCCCAAAATGCCGTTCGTCCGGGAAGATCTCATCCTGCATCGGCAGGAAGGCGCCGCCGGAATCGACCATGTAGACGCACGGCAGATTATTCTGCCGCGCGATATCCTGGGCCCGAAGATGTTTTTTTACAGTCAGCGGATAATAGGTGCCACCCTTGATGGTCGCGTCATTGGCTACAACGACGCATTCGCGACCTGAGATTCGACCGACGCCCGTGATAATGCTGGCGGAGTGCACGTCGCCGCCATAGAGGCCGTAGGCCGCAAGCGGCGACAGTTCCAGAAACGCGGTACCAGGATCTATCAGGAGATCCGATGGTGGAATGAAGCGGCATGGCCTTCAGCAGTTTATTATGTGCCGCAGTTCGGCACCGGGGCTGGAGTCATGGTGTCATTGCCTGCCCGCGTTAGGCAACCAAGAACTTCGGTCCACGGGAGTGCCGGCATGCGCTTTCGAGCATTGCGGCCTAGTGGGTCCAGGGTTCGTTGCGCCGAAATGCGAAGTTGTCGGCATAGGCTGCTGGCCGGCGTACCGGCTCCTTGGGCTCGATGACCTGATAAGGAATGCCCTTGCGCTCGCAGTAGGCGATCGCCTCTTCCTTGGTGTTGAACTGGATGGTGAGCTGTTGTTTCATGTCGCCAGAGCTGGTCCAGCCCATCAAAGGCTCGATAGCGCGCGGCTGCTCGGGCTCGTAATCGAGCTGCCATTCCTTGGTCTGCGCAGTACCTGATTGCATCGCGTTTTTGGCGGGCTTAAATATGCGGGCAGTCATGGTCGGGGTCCCGTGGTAAATGCGGCATCGAGGCGCGTGGTGGAAGCGGCCAACATGATATAGAGACGGTTTTCAGGATCTTGTGATTCTCAAGTGTAGAGGTTTCATTTTCCTGACCGGTATAGTCATTATGCCGCGTTGTGACAATGTTTGCAGCATGCGCGGCCTGACAGGCCTGTGCTGCTGCTGGATCTCGAAATCAGCACTTCGAAACGGCGCCCATGAAAATTAACGCAACCCTCCCCGAAAAAGGACGCGATCTCCGGCTCGACCTGTTTCGTGGGGTCGCCAACTGGGCGATCTTTCTGGACCATATTCCGGACAATGTCGTGAACTGGATCACGACACGGAATTACGGCTTCAGCGATGCCGCGGACCTGTTCGTTTTTATATCCGGGTACACCGCATCGTTCGTGTATGCCAGGATGATGCTTGAGCGGGGCTTCATCGTCGGCGCTACCCGCCTGACCAAGCGCGTCTGGCAGCTTTACGTGGCGCATGTCATCCTGTTCGTGATCTATATCGTGGCGATTGGTTATGTGGCGCAGCGCTACAGCGACCCGGAGATCATCAACGAGTTCAACGTGGCGGGCCTGGTCGACAGCGCAGTTGAAACGCTGAGGCAGGGATTGCTGCTGAAATTCAAGCCGGTCAATCTGGACGTGCTTCCTCTCTATATCGTGCTGATGGGATTGTTTCCGCCGGTGCTGTGGATGATGCTGCGCCAGCCCGGTCTGACCATGCTGGCATCTATCGCGCTGTGGCTCGCCGCCCGGCAATTCGGCTGGAACCTGTCGGCCTATCCCTCCGGGACCTGGTACTTCAACCCGTATTGCTGGCAGGTGCTGTTTGTTTTCGGCTCATGGTGCGCGCTTGGCGGCGCCCGAAAATCGATTTCGATCATCAACGCGCCATTCACCCTGTATTTTTGCATTGCCTATCTCATTCTCTCGTTGGTGATGACGATGGCCGGCAAGTTTCCGGAGTTCGGGAACATGTTGCCGCACTGGCTCTATTCAACGTTCAACCCCAACGACAAGACCAATCTTGCGCCCTATCGCTTTATCCATTTCGTGGTGATCGTGATTTTGGTGATCCGGTTCGTGCCCAAGGACTGGCCGGGCCTGGAGTGGAAGATGTTCGATCCGCTGGTTGTCTGTGGTCAGCAGTCGCTTGCGGTGTTCTGCGTCGGCGTCTTCCTCTCGTTCGTGGGACATTTCGAACTGATGATGAGTTCAGGTTCGCTGTTCGCGCAGTTCTTTGTGAGCATCACTGGCATAGCAATCATGACAGTGGTCGCCTACTACATCTCCTGGTCGAAACGACAGGATAAACCACTCGCCAAACCCGCTCCAAAGCCAGCCGCCCCAGCCAACGCTGGCTAAATCTCGGCTCATTGCCAAGGCTCCGGTCGAGGCGCAACAACTCCGGCCTAGCGGCCACGACGGGTTCTTCGACGAAGCGCTGCGGGAGTTATCGAGGAAATCAGTTCGGACGACGGGGGACGATCCCGATCGGCGTGAAGGTATATACGGCTTCACCGCGCTGGTTGTATGCGGTCCATTTGATCTTCGCGATTCCTTGCGGTTTGGTGCGCGACGGAATGAGCTCTACCACCTCGCCTTCAACATGGAGCACGTCGCCCGGCCGCACCGGCATCATCCACCGCAGGTCATCGACACCAAGCCCCATGAGTGGATGCGGTCCGAATGGCCGGATTTTAACGGTAAGCGCCATCGAAATGGCCGCGGTGTGCCAACCCGATGCCGCGAGGCCCTTGAACACTGTTTTCTGGGCAGCGGCTTCATCCAAATGGAATGGCTGGGGATCGAACTCGGCAGCAAACCGTTTGATGTCTTCCTTGCTGACGGCAATTTCGCCGCTCTTGAAGCGCATCCCCAACGTCAGGTCCTCGAACCACTCAATCATTTCTCCGTTCGCCTCTCGCCTCGCAGCGTCGCAGTGTGGGCACCGCCCGAAAGAAGACGTACAGCGGCGTCTACTTCGGTACTGCCGGCACCACGACGGTTGGGTTTGCTAATAGGTCATCGGCAGAATTCGTTGCACTATCGCGCCGAGGCAAATGAGCACGACCAGCAACTTGAGCAGATTTGCCAGCCGCCGGTCTGTGGCGAACTTCTCGATCGCCCAAAAGCAGATTGCGCCCACGACGATGATGGTCAAAATGGATATTAAAAGTAAAACCATAGCGATCTCCTATCGCCGCGCGTGTGCTGAATTCTACTGCCAGACGCTCGGCATAAATAAACCGAAGTCGAATTTGGCTCGTCAGTTATGGACTAGCATCTTGGATATTCACAATGAGAAATGCAGGTTGGAACGAGTCGCGAATCGCCCGCGCCAAATATTACCCATGTCTCCGGTATAAAGCCTAATCCCATGTGTCCGGAACGGGCCCCTGCAAAAGACAAACCTGCTGAAAACGGGGTGACATGACTTTCACATCTTGGCACTTCGGGATGTTCGTTGCGGTTGTTTTTGGCGGGTATTATCTCCCAGCCCTCCGAACGTATCAGGTCCAATGGCTGGTTATCGCAAGCCTCTTCTTTTACGGCCGGGGCCAGCCTGAACTTCTGCCGCTTCTTGCGCTCGCTGTTGTTGGAACCTACCTTTTTCTGGCTTTGGCTTTACGGAACCGCCGAGTATGGCTTCCGGCCGGCATCGTCTTCAATCTCGCGCTGTTGGCGTTTTTTAAATACAAATTCCTATTCATTGAAACCACCAACTTGGCCGGCGTTGGCTGGGTCAATTTCCTGCTGAGCTTGCCGCTGCCGATCGGAATTTCATTTTTTGTATTTCACAATATCAGCCTGCTGGTCGATCTAACTCGACAGAAAGTTGTCCGTCCCGATCTCACGAGTGTTTTTCTTTATATCATCTTTTTTCCGCAGCTTGTGTCGGGACCGATCACGCGCGCTGAAATGTTCATGCCGCAGATCAAGCCGAAATGCATTGCAGACGTCGCATTCGTTGACGCGGCCAAATGGATTTTGACCGGCTTCTTTTTCAAACTTTACGTTGCAAACAACTTGAACACTATGACGTCGTATATGGACTTTCCGCTCTATGAGACGGTGCGCACCTCAGACCGTTGGCTGCTGGTTTTCCTGTACAGCTACCAAATCTACGCCGATTTTTTTGGCTACTCATCGATCGCAATTGGGTTAGCGCTACTGTTTGGCTATCGGCTCCCACTTAATTTCAACCTTCCGTACATATCCCACTCATTTGCTGAATTTTGGACACGCTGGCATATTTCGCTTTCGACGTGGTTGCGGACGTACTTATACATTCCTTTGGGAGGCAATCGCGGCGGGGTAAGCCGCACCTATCTCAATTTAATGATTGTAATGGGTCTTGGCGGCCTGTGGCACGGTGCGGCGTTGAGCTATCTGGCATGGGGGCTGCTTCACGGAACCTTGCTGGTTGTTGAACGGCCTTTCCTGTTTGTTCTGGACAGCCTATCCAGAAACGGAGTGTTCTGTGGGGCCGTTACGGCACTCCGCATTCTGGTGGTATTTACGTGCGTTTCCATCGCTTGGGTCTTCTTCAAGTTGCCGCACTTTGATCATGCTGTCGGGTTTTTTACGGGGACGTTTGCGGACCATACAGCTGCGAACCCCATTCGAATCTATCGGAGCGTCGCGTTGATTTACGCGCTGCCGGTTATCTTACAGCACCTGCTCCCAACCGGTTGGTTCGAAACGTATCGGAAGAAGTTAGAGCCTTACCTATACGGATTGATGGCCGTGCTTACGTTCGCTGAAGCGGGCCCAGACACAACGTTTATTTACTTCCAATTCTAGGAAAGACGATGGGCAACACACATGCGCCAATTTGGTTCGCCAAATTCGGAGCGACGTGCGCCGTTCTTCTGACGTTCTGCTGGGCCACCCCGCGATTGTTCCCAAATTTGCCGCAATTTCCTCCGCTGACGACGGACCAACAACAAGTCGTAGTGTTTGATCGGTATTTTTCACTTCCAGCCCTCGAGGTTGTGTTGGTTGGAAGCTCATTATCGTACCGGCTTAAGGAAGAGTTTTTCGTTGGTGAGCAGATCCGAAATGCTGCGCTTCCCGGAGCATCGCCGCTAACGGGGCTTGCAATCATCGGGGCTGCCCCGGCACCTCGTCCGCGGATCATCGCGGTGGAGGCAAATATCCTGAGCCGTGCGATCGACAACAGCTTATTTCAAAAATTCAAGAACGCTAGACGATCGGACGATGGATTTCGCCCTCTTCGTACCGCTGCGGCTTATTATCAGAGAGCGCTCGATGACCGACTGACTTTGAGCGATGCTAGAAAACAATCAATTCTTAATGGTCCGGCTATCACTCGTAATGTCGAGCGGGCGGTCGCCGCTACTGTCGTGGAATGGAACAAACCCTACTTTGACGACGCGTTTCTGAAGAAGAACACAAACGCGCTCTTCTCTCTTGTGGAGACGTTGGAAGCTCAAGGCGTGCGGATTTTTCTCTATCAGCTGCCGTACTTGGCGGTAGTAAATGAGACCCTTTATGCGCGAATGGTTCGGAAGGCCTTGGCGCAGGTTTTTGG
>VAZS01000225.1 GCA_005884855.1 Alphaproteobacteria bacterium
AAGCTCGTTCGGCAGGACAAAAAGCGCCCACGGGTTTTGCGCCAAACCTCATGCAAGAAATAAATGAATCCTGCCGCAAACACTCGTCTCGTCATTGCCGACGACCATCCGCTTTTTCGTGATGCGTTGCGGCAAGCGGTCGCCAGCGTCCTGATCTCGGCGAAGATCGATGAAGCCGGATCGTTCGAGGACCTGACTGCGCTACTTGAGCAGGATTCGGACGTCGATCTGATCTTGCTCGATCTTACCATGCCAGGAATATCCGGCTTCTCCGGCCTGATCTATCTCCGCGCGCAGTATCCGGCGATCCCGGTGGTGATCGTTTCGGCCAGCGACGATGTCGGAACGATCCGCCGGTCGCTGGATTTCGGCGCCTCGGGCTTCATTCCCAAGCGGTTCGGCGTCGAGACGCTGCGCGACGCCATCGCAAAGGTGATGGATGGCGATGTCTGGGTGCCACCCGACACCGATCTGAGTTCCGCTGCCGATCCGGAGATGGCGCGACTGCGCGACCGACTGGTAACGCTCACCCCGCAGCAGGTAAGGGTATTGATGATGCTGTCGCAAGGTCTGCTCAACAAGCAGATTGCCTACGAGCTTGGGGTGTCCGAAGCGACGATCAAGGCGCACGTATCGGCAATCCTGCAAAAGCTCGGGGTGGAGAGCCGCACCCAGGCCGTGATCGCCGCTGCGAAAATTGCGGGCAGCCAATGGCGGCAAGGTACGTCATCTCCGCAGGAATGACGGCCGCTGATTGCGAAAACTTTTTATTCCGCGGCCACCATTTGCTGGCTGCGCCACTGGCCCAGCAGAGCTCTTAGGGAGGCCGGTTTCACCGGCTTGTTGAGCACCGTGACGTTTTCTTCGCGCGCTGCGGCCCGCACATGCGGACTGCGATCCGCCGTAATCAGGATGGCCGGAATGTTCTCGCCGAACCGGCGGCGAATGTCCCGGATCGCTGCGATGCCGTTGCCGCGGTCGAGATGGTAATCGACCAGAAGACCAGTAACGGCTCGACCGGCTGCCCCGATCGCTTCGATGGCGGCATCGGGATCGGTCACCGCGATAACCTCGGCGTCCCATGCTGCAAGCAGCGTCCTCATGCCGTCCAGGATAGCCGGATCGTTCTCGATGCAAACGACTAGTGAGCCGCTCATCGGGGTCCTCGAAAGCGACGTCGCCGTGGTCACGGCCGCAGTGTAATTGACCGCTTTGGCAGTTGGGACGGTCACTGAGAAAACCGAGCCGCCGCCGCTGGTGGAGTCCAGCGCGATGCCGTGATTGAGGACGCGTGCGAGGCGTTCGACGATTGACAGCCCGAGTCCCAGGCCGCGCGCGATGCGCGCGCCCTGTTCCAGCCGATGAAATTCCTTGAAGATTTCGCGGCGCTTGATCACGGGAATGCCGACGCCGGTATCAAAAACCCGAATCTGCAGGGATTGGCCGTGGCGCCGGCAACCGACCAGCACGCGCCCGCGCGGGGTGTATTTGATGGCGTTGGAGATCAGATTCTGCAACAGCCGCCGCAGCAGCAGCCGATCGGATTGCACCGGAAGCGAGCAGGGCACGAAATTCAGTTTAAGTCCCTTGGCGCGGGCGATAGGTGCAAACTCGATTTCCAGCGAACGCATCAAGTCGCTCATCTTGAAACTGGTGATCGCCGTCGTCATGGCGCCGGCGTCCAGCCGCGAAATATCCAGGAGAGCGCCAAGGATCTCCTCGATGGCTTCCAGCGACTCATCAATGTTTTCGACCAATCGCGAGTCTTCGCCGCCGTTTTGGCGCTCCACCAAGCTTGTGGCATAGAGCCGTGCCGCGTTGAGCGGCTGCAAAATGTCGTGGCTTGCGGCGGCGAGAAATCGCGTCTTGGAGATGTTGGCGTCCTCGGCGGTGCTCTTGGCCAGCGCCAGTTCCGAATTCAAGCGCGTCAGCTCCTCGGTGCGATCGCGAACCCGTTTCTCCAGGGTGGCGTTTGCGCGCTCCAGCGCTTCGGCGGCCTCAAACGAGGGGGTAACGTCGGAGAAGGTGATGACCAGTCCGCCGCCTGGCATCCGGTTCGAGCGCACCTCGATCACCATGTGACGATCGGGGAGACGCTCCAAATACGGCTCGCCTTCGGCGGTATAGGCAGCCAGGCGCATCTCCAACGCGGCGCGGCGCATCTCCAAAAAGGAATCGCTGTTGGGCAGGCCCGGAGACCTGTTTGCTTCCATGAATTCGAGCATTTCCCTGAGCGGAATCCCGATCTGGACAAGATTGAGCGGCAGCCCGAGAATCTCCGCGAATTGCCGGTTCCAACAGATCAGCTGCAAGTCCGTGTCGAAGACGGCGATGCCTTGCCGCACGTGGTTCAGCGCGGTCTGCAATATCTCGCGATTGAAATGAAGTGCGGCGTGGGAGTCGTCGAGCAGCTTCAGCGCGGCTTTGGCGGAGACGGTACGCTTGCGCAGGAGCAGCGACATCACAAGCCGCGAGGAGGCCGCTCCGATCGACGAGGCGATCAGATGCTCCGCATGCTGCAGCAACTCGAAATCAGCCGGCGCGGCGGGTTCGAGACTGGCGTTGTGGGTGGCTGCGAAAGCTTCGAACGAATGGCGGGCGCGATCTGGACCGAGATACTGGGCGACGGTGCTTTGAATCTCCTGCACCGTCACGCTGGTACGCCAACGGCGGAACGTTGGGGTCATCGGCGCCAGCGCATTGGGCACGAACAGGTCCGCCTGCAATCGTTCGATCGGGGATGGCTGGCTCGCCAGCGATAGCACCACATAGGTCAACAGGTTTAGTGAAAGCGACCACAGCACGCCGTGCAGTAGGGGTGGCAAGTCGGTCCCCAACAGCGCTTGCGGACGCAACGCCTCAATGCCGAACGGTCCATGCTGCAGCATCAGTAACCCGGCGGTATTGCTGTCCAGGAAACTCGGGAGAAACAGCGTGTACATCCACACGGCGCCGCCAACCAGCATGCCGCCGATCGCGCCTTGGGCTGTTGCGCGCCGCCAGAACAGGCCGCCGAAAAACGCCGGCGCCAGTTGCGCGATCGCCGCGAATGACAACAGCCCGATCGCCGCCAGCTGGGCGTTGCCCAGCGCGCGATAGTAGAAATACGCCATCACCATGATGGCGAAGATCGCAAACCGACGGACCCTGAGCAGGAAGTGACCGAAGTCCTGCTGGCGCGCCGGCGATTGCGGGCCCCGCTGTAGCACCAGCGGCATCACGATGTCGTTGGAGACCATGATCGAGAGCGCGACGCATTCCACGATCACCATGGCAGTTGCCGCCGACAGTCCCCCGACAAAGACGGCCACGCTCAGCAAAGGAGCATTCCCCTCTATGGGCAAGGCCAGCACATACATGTCGCTATCGAGCGCGCCGAACGGAAACGTAATCAGCCCGGCGAGCGCGATCGGAATGACGAACAAGTTGATGGCGACCAGATAGAGCGGGAACAGCCAACGCGCCCGACCCACCTCGGCGTCACTGGAATTCTCGACCACGCTGACATGGAATTGCCGCGGCAGCAGCATGATGGCGCAGAACGACAACAGCACCATCGTGAGGAAATTACCGAGTGACGGGACATAGTTGATGGCGCGTACCGCTTCCGGACTCTTCATCGCGCGTTCCGCCAGCTCGACCGGGCCGAACATCCAGAACGTGACGAATGCGCCGGCCGCGATAAAGGCCACCAGTTTCACGATGGATTCGGTGGCGACCGCGAGCATCAGGCCATGCTGGTGTTCCGTCGCGTCGGTCTGGCGCGTTCCGAACAGCACCGCGAAGGCGGCCATCGCCAAGGTCACGGTCAGCGCGATGTCCCCGACGATCGGAATACTGGAAAACGCCTGGTCTTCGCTCAGGATGGTTTCAAGTGAAGACGCGACCGCCTTCAGCTGCAGCGCGATGTAGGGAACCGAGCCGATGATTGCGATAACGGCAACTGTGACCGCAACGGCTTGGCTCTTGCCGTAGCGCGCGGCGATGAAATCGGCGATCGAGGTGATGTTCTGCGACTTGGCGAGTTGGATCACGCGCCGCAGCAGTGGCGTGCAAAACGCCACCATCAGGATCGGGCCGATATAGATCGCGAGAAAGTCCACGCTGGTCCGGGTCGCGAAGCCGACCGAGCCGAAGAACGTCCACGAGGTGCAGTAGATGGCGAGCGACAGCGGATAGATCAGCCCGCTGGCGCGGCCGCGCTGCGTCGGCGAGAGGCGATCGCCATAGCTCGCCACCAGGAAAAGGAACCCGATGTAGCCGAAGGCGGCTGCGATCACGCCCCAGTCGTGCAGCATCGCTGCTTACTCCATACGCGGTTAAGTCCCGCAGCAAACGAGGATCGTCGTCTCCAGGCGAGTATAGCCGGGTTAGGCCGGCAAAGCACCTTGCGCGGCCGATCGAGGGCGGGATTTCGCCGACGGTGCGAGGCCAGACAGCTATTCGGCCGCCAGCGATTTTTCTTGCAGGGGCAGGTCGAGACGCTCCCAAACCTGCAACAAGGCCTCGGCGAGCTGATCGATCAGGACGTCGTCATGGTAAGGGGAGGGCGTGATGCGCAACCGCTCAGTGCCTTTGGCGACCGTCGGATAGTTGATCGGCTGTATGTAGATGCTGTGCTCTTCGAGCAGGATGTCGCACGCCCGCTTGCAATTTTCGGGGTTGCCCACGAACAGCGGCACGATGTGGGTGTCGCTCGACATCACCGGCAAGCCAGCGGCGGTCAGGATCGCCTTGACGCGGGCGGCGCGATCCTGATGGCGCTCCCGCTCCCAATTTGAGGTCTTGAGGTGCCGGATCGCGGCGGTGGCCGCTGAACATATGGCGGGCGGCAAAGACGTAGTGAAGATGAAGCCCGGCGCATAAGAACGGACCGCGTCGATGACATCGGAATTCGCTGCGATATAGCCCCCGAGGCAGCCGAACGCTTTGGCCAGCGTGCCTTCAAGAATGTCGATGCGGTGCATCACGCCGTCACGCTCCGCGATGCCCCCGCCGCGCGCTCCATACATCCCAACCGCATGGACCTCGTCGACGTAGGTCATTGCGCTATAGCGTTGGGCGAGGTCGCAGATCTTCGCCAAAGGAGCGATATCGCCGTCCATTGAGTAGAGGCTCTCGCAGGCAATCAGTTTCGGCCGATCAGGTCCTGCCGCGCGCAGCAGTTGCTCCAGATGCGCCATGTCGCTGTGGCGGAACACCTGGCGCTCGCAGCCCGACTGGCGGATGCCTTCGATCATCGAATTATGATTGAGCGCGTCGGACAGAATCAGGCAATTCGGAATCAGCTTGGCGATCGTCGAGATGCCGGTCTGATTCGAGACGTAGCCGGAGGTGAACAGCAGCGCCGCTTGCTTGCCATGCAAATCGGCCAATTCCCGCTCAAGCTGCACCAGCGGGTGATGGGTGCCGGCGATGTTGCGGGTGCCGCCCGCGCCGGTGCCAACCCTGGTTGCGGTCTCGACCATCGCGCCGACGACTTTGGGGTGTTGCCCCATCCCGAGGTAATCGTTGGAGCACCAGATCACGACGTTGCGGGCGCCCTTCGGGGAATGCCAGACCGCGTGAGGAAAACGGCCGGCGATCCGCTCCAGGTCGGCGAACACCCGATAGCGCCGCTCCTCATGCAAGCGGTTGAGAGCGGCACCGAAAAAATTGCTATAATCCATCGAAAACTGCCTGTAGCGAAAGCTAGGGAGAGCGGCCGAGCCTTTTTAGAGCTTTTCCAGGATTGCTGTCGAGCCGGAATTGAGGCTGCGCCTGCCGGGCTGGGCTTCCCAAAGCGGGGACCCAAAATTGATCTCGCGCAAGACGCCCGTTGTGTTTTGCTGATAGTTTGGGAAGTTCAAGTCGTCCTGAACCGGAGCACGCCATCGGCTTCGTGGGCCGTCAGACGCCCCTCGACCAGCATGTAATTGACGTGGGCGATCAATTCCCCTGCGGCGAACCCCATCTGATGCACGTCCAGCACGTGCTTGTGGAACACCACCGGCACCAGTTCCTTGGAGGTTTTCGCCGTTTCACGGCAGGCCTCGGCGATCAGCCGGCAGCGGTCCTCGTGGTGATCTGCCAGTTGTTTGATGCGTGTCTTCAACCCGTAGAACGGGACGCCATGTCCGGGCAGCACGATCACGTCATAGGGGAGCGTGGTGGTCAGGCTCGCCAGAGAGGCCAAGTATTCGCCGAGCGAGTTCTGATCCGGTTCGACCGCCCAGACACTGACGTTGGGTGAAATCCTGCTCAGCACCTGGTCGGCCGACAAGAACAGTTTGTCGGCGGCGCAATATAGCATCACCTGGTCCAGCGCATGGCCACCGCCTGTGATAACTTTGAAACGGCGTGGGCCGATAGAAATTTCGTCGCCGTGGGAGATCCGGCGATAGGAAGGCGGCAGGATCGAAACTCGCTTCAGGTAGTCCTGGCCGCGGCCGAGCAATTTGTCGGTCAGGTTCTCGTCCATCCCGTGACGCTGGAAAAACCGCCGCTGCGCGTTGCGCCGCTCCTCGGTGCCGCGGTTCTGATGGTAGACCGACTGCAGATACTCCACCTGCGACATATAGAGAGCACAGTTGAAGCGCTCGACAATCCAGCCGGCGAGACCGACGTGATCGGGATGCGAATGGGTCACGATCAGCCGCGAGATCTTGACATGCGCCAGCGGACCCTCGAACAGCGCGGTCCAGGCGGCGATCGATTCTTCATTGCCGAACCCGGAGTCTATCATCGCCCATCCATCGCCATCGGCGAGCAGATAGATGTTCACGTGGTTGAGGCGGAACGGTAGCTTGAGCCGGACCCACAACACGCCAGGGCGTATCTCGACAACCTGGTTCGGGCCGGGATGGCTTTCCCAGGGGTATCGTAGCGCCTCGGCCGAGGACTGCACGGTGTCTGTTTTCGAATGCATCGTTTACGTCGCAATGATTCTCGTTTGAGGGCACGGCCGGACGCAAACGACTGCCGCTTTTCGCCTACCGGCTTAGCCGCACAAGCGGCGCCGCGCCAGCCGAAATCTGGACTTGGAACCTCTTCCGCGGCTGGAGGCAAACGATCCTAGGCGGCGCGGATGCTGGAGAGGAAGGCGTCGATTTCCGAGCGCAATACGTCGGCTTCGCGGCGAAGCGCGCCCGAGGCGCTGAGCACGTCACTGGCCGCTGATCCGGCTTCCTTGGAGGCAGTAGAGACGCCGACGATGTTGCTGGAAACTTCGCTGGTACCGCCCGCCGCTTGCTGAATGTTGCGCGCGATCTCGCGCGTGGCCGTGCCCTGCTCTTCGACGGCGGCGGCGATCGCGGTGGTCACTTCGTTGATCTCGCTGATGGTAGTGCTGATGTCTCGGATGGCGTTGACGGCTGACGTGGTCACCAGTTGCATATTGGCGATTTGCGAGCGGATTTCATCGGTCGCCTTCGCGGTCTGGTTAGCGAGGCTCTTCACCTCGGAGGCCACTACCGCAAATCCTCGACCGGCGTCGCCGGCGCGCGCGGCCTCGATAGTGGCGTTGAGCGCGAGCAGGTTGGTCTGCGAAGCGATGCTCTGAATGAGGTCGATCACCACGCTGATGCGGCCGGCGTTTTCCGCAAGGCCCTGCATGGTGGCGTCGGTTGCGCCGGCTTCATCGACCGCCTTGCCGGCTATTTGCGCCGAAGTAACCACTTGGCGTCCGATTTCCGCGATGGAGGAAGATAGTTCCTCGGTGCCCGCGGAGACGGTCTGAACGTTGACCGAGGTCTCCTCGGCAGCGGAGGCAACTGCGCTCACCAGCGCACTGGACTGATCGGCGGTCGCCGACATGCTTTGCGCCGTATTCTGCATGGAGCTGGCGGAACTCTGCAGGCTGTCCAGCGCGGATCGGACCGTGCTTTCAAATTCGACGATCCTGGCCTCCATACGGGAGGCGCGTTCGGATTTGGCGATGCGGTCCCTGTCCTGATTGGCGCTGAGCGCACGTGCCTCGATCATGCTATCACGGAATACCTGCAGCGAACTGGCCATGGCCGCAATTTCGTCTTGCTGGCTCGAGCGATAGATTGCCAATTCGAGGTCGCCTTGCGAAAGCAACTGCATCGAGCGCTGCAGATTCCCGATCCGCCGGAGGATGTTGCGTCCAACATAGAGCCAGACAAAAAGTGCCGATCCGACCAACGTCAGCCCGCCAAACCCCAGCATAAGCGTGGTCGCAAACGAAATCTCGCGGCGCGCCTGCGCGGCCGAGGCGTGAGTTTCGGTCTGCACGCCATGCACGAGCTGCTCCACGCTAATTCCAAGACCGATGTTGAGCTTGCGGGTCTCCTCCAGAACGATCTGGCCGTAATCGTTGGCGTCGAACTGCTTCTGCCGAAGCTTGAACACGCCGATCTTGCCCTCGCCAAACGCCAGCAACTTCAGGGCCGCCTGTTCCAGATCGGCGTTTGCCGGATTCTTCGCGAGCTGATCGAGGCTCGATCTGACGCGCGCCAGCGTGGCCGTGAACCCCTTCTCGATGGCATTCAGTTTTTCGCTGCTATTGGCCGAGAGCGCGGCGATCATCTCGGACGCTGCCAGGTGGCCGCTGGCGATCACGTCGCCAAGCTCGTCGACGGATCGCGCGGCCTGCGCTGCATCGTCAGGAGAGAGATTGGGGGATTGCAGGATAGCATTGATGTGGGCTTGGGCGTCCACCATCGCAGGCGCCGCCGCGGCAACGAAACTCGCCTGCGCGCCGCGCAGCGCCTCGTATTGCTTCTCGTGCTGGGCAGCAGCCGCGAGCCGCTCGCTCGCCGCCGCGCTGAGACTGCCGATGATTTCGCTGATGTTCTTGACGGTTTCGGTCAAAGCCGCCATCACCGCCTTGTCGGCGCCGAGTTCGACAATTTCGCCCAGTTTTTCCAACGTTACCTGCTGGGTTTCCTTGATCTTTTTGGAACGTTCATTCAGGGCCTGCTCGCTTTCAGAGGCGAGCAGCGCCGGTCCCTGGCTGGCCAGGGTTGCGCTCTGGGCGGAAAGCTGCAGGCTCGCCGCGAGCCGAGGGATATCCTTTTCCGCTCAGGTCAGTGATGCTCGCGCCTAGATGACCCAGCACCATGGCCGCGCCGGCGCTGATGAGGATGGCTATCCCTGCGATCACAGCAAACGCCGCAAACAGGCTGCCCCTGACGCCCCATCGCGGACGCAGGAAGCTCAAGAACCTGATGTTCAGTCGAATCGCCATGCCGCCACGCCCCCAAAAGCCTCAGGTAAACACTGGCAGCAGTATCGCGGTACCAGGTTAACAAAATCGCGGAGCTTTCGAAGCTTTGGGGAATTTGATGGGTTTCCAAACAGAAGTGGCCGGTGCGAAGCCGGCCTTTGCTGGATGTTTTTGCGGACTGAAGCGGATCAGTACCTCGCAGTGCTGATTGAACCGATGCTTCATGCCTTCCTTAACGATATCGTCATCATAGCTGAAGCTGCCCGTCGTGAACGCCCTATCCCTGCATGTGTATGATCTGGTCCATCGGCATCGTATTATGGTTCAGATGCGCCATGATCCACAGCGATCCGCCGATCACAAGCACCACGATCAGCACACCGAAAGCGAGCGCCAGCACGTTGTTGGTGTTGTCGGGCCCGGTGGTGATATGCAGGAAGAACACCAGATGCACACCCATCTGCGCGATCGCCAGAACGACCAGCGCGACCGGAATGCTCGGCTGCCATACCAAGTCCGTGCCAGCGATAAAGAATGAGGTGGCGGTCAGCAGAATGGCGAGTCCCAGTCCGGTCAGATAGCCGGCGATCCGTTGCAAGAGGCTAACTTCGCCATCTTGGCTTTCCTCTCCAGGCGCGAGGTCGGCATGGCCGCCGCGTTCGTATTCGCTCGTCATGAGGCACTTCCCAGCAAATACACGATGGTGAATACGGCGATCCAGATGATGTCGAGCGCGTGCCAGAACAGCGCGAAGCAGAGAATACGCCGCTGAATGTCGGCTCGGAATCCTTTGGCGAAGACCTGCGCAATCATGGTCAACAGCCAGAGTTCGCCGGCCGAGACATGCAGCCCATGGCATCCCACCAGCGTGAAGAACGCCGACAGGAAGGCGCTGCGGGTCGGTCCGGCGCCGCGCGCCACCAGATCGGCGAATTCCCTCGCCTCGATCGCAAGAAACGCCAGCCCGAACACGCAGGTGACGCCCATGGCTAAATGAAACCAGGTCTTGTTGCGGTAGTCGGCGGCGATAGTGGCGAGACCGCAGGTAAAACTCGAGGCGAGAAGAAACCCGGTCTCGATCGCGACGTTGCGCAGGTTGAACAGCTCGCGCCCGCTCGGCCCGCCCGCCGTCTGGCCGAGCAGCACGGCATAGGTCGCGAAGAACGCGGAAAACATCACCATGTCGCTGAGGATGAAGATCCAGAAGCCGTAGCCGGTGACGATGCGCTTGGACGGGGGACCGGCATGCGCTACGCGGGACGCTTCCATGCCACGCAGATGATGCGGGTCGCCGTGCGGATATGCGATCGCCGCGTCGGTCATCACGCACTGCCTGGGTGGCTGGCAAGCGCGCGGCGCTCTGCCATGTTGGCGCGGTCTATCCGTGCGACTTCCGCGGCCGGGATGACGTATTCGTCGTGGTCGCGCCAGGCGAACACCACGAACGTCGCGAATGCGCCGACAAAGCCCAACGCGACCATCCACCAGATGTGCCAGATCAAGGCAAAGCCCATTACGGTGGCGAAGAACGCGCAAACGAATCCGGTCGGCGAATTGCGCGGCATTTCGATGTCCTCGTAATGCGGTTCGTTCTTTTCGAGGTCCCGCTGTTTGGCGCGCGACTTAATGGCCCAGTACGCCTCCTCTCCGTGCACATCGGGCAGGATGGCGAAGTTGAAAACCGGCGGCGGCGACGAGGTGGCCCATTCCAGCGACCTTCCGTCCCAGGGATCGCCGGTGCGGTCGCGCAACTCTTCACGTTGCAGGATGCTGACGACGATCTGCAGGACCTGAAATACAATTCCGATCGTGAGAAACACGAAGCCAATCGCCGCGACAATCATCCAGGGGCGCCATGCGGCAACGTCATAATGCTGCATGCGCCGGGTCATCCCGAGCAGCCCCGCCGCATAGAGCGGCATGAACGTAACATAGAAGCCGATCAGCGAGAACCAGAACGCCGCCTTGCCCAATCCCTCATGCAGGCGGAATCCGAATGCCTTCGGAAACCAGTAGGTGAGGCCGGCAAAGGCGCCGAACAGCACCCCGCCGATGATGACGTTGTGAAAATGGGCGACCAGGAACAGGCTGTTGTGCAGCAGGAAGTCCGCGGGCGGCACGGCGACCAGAACACCGGTCAAACCGCCGATGATGAAGGTGACCATGAATCCGACCGACCACAGCATCGGCGTCGCAAAACGAATGCGCCCGCCGTACATCGTGAATAGCCAATTGTAAATTTTCACCCCGGTCGGCACCGCGATGATCATGCTCGCGATGCCGAAGATCGCGTTGACATCGGGTCCAGCGCCCATGGTGAAGAAATGGTGCAGCCACACCATGAAGGAGATGATGCAGATCGCCATGGTGGCGAGCACCATCGAGCGATAGCCGAACAGCGACTTGCTGGAGAACGTCGAGACCACTTCCGAGTAGATCCCGAACGCCGGCAGGACCAGAATATAGACCTCCGGATGACCCCATGCCCAGATCAGGTTCATGAACATCATCACGTTGCCGCCGGCTTCGTTGGTGAAGAAATGAAAACCGAAATAGCGGTCCAGAATCAGCATCGCCAGCGTCGCGGTCAGGATCGGAAACGCGGCTACGATCAGGAGACTTGAGGCCAGCGTGGTCCAGCAGAACATCGGCATGCGCAGGTACGTCATGCCCTTGGTGCGCAGCTTCAGCACGGTGGTGACCAGATTAATGCCGGCGACCAGGGTGCCGACGCCGGAGATTTCCAGCGACCACAAATAATAATCCACACCGACTCCCGGCGAATAGGTCAGTTCCGACAACGGGGGAAACGGCAGCCAGCCGGTGCGCGCGAACTCGCCGATCACAAGCGAAACGTTGACCAGCAGCGCGCCGGTGGCCGTGAGCCAGAAACCGACCGAGTTCAGGGTCGGAAACGCCACGTCGCGAACCCCGAGCTGCAAGGGAACGACCAGATTCATCAGCCCGATCACGAACGGCATCGCCACGAAGAAGATCATGATGGTGCCGTGGGCGGAAAATATCTGGTTGAAATGCTCGGGCGGCAAATAGCCGTTGGATTGATAGGCGATCGCCTGCTGGACGCGGATCATCAGGGCATCGCTGCCGCCGCGCAGCAGCATCACCATCGCGAGCAGGATGTACATGATGCCGATCCGCTTATGGTCGACACTGGTGATCCATTCGCGCCAGAGATAGGGCATGTAGCCCTTCAGCGTGACCCAGGCGAGCACCGCGAGGATGACGACCAGCACCACACCCGCCGCAATCAACGGGATCGGTTGATCGATCGGAATCGCTGACCAGCTGAGCTTACCGAGCATCGTTGCCCCTGATATGCGATTGCGCGGCTTCCGAGCTTATCTGGGGCCCCGGGCCGGGCGGGATCTTCTGGGTCGCAATGGCCTGAAACAACGTGGGATCATCCAGCCGATACGTCAGCTTGGTACGTTCAATCGTCTGTTGCGCGAGCTTTTTGTAGCTGTCCTCATTCAGCACCTGATCGGTGCGTGCGGTGCTTGAGACCCACTCCGGAAACGCAAGCTGCGGTATGACGTGAACGTCGAACAGCATGTCGGGAAAGCCATCGCCGCTGAACTGCGCCGACAACCCCTGATAGCTGCCTTCGTTGTCGGCGCGGAGCTGCAGCCGCGTCACCATACCGTTCATGGTGTAGATCATGCTTCCGAGCTGCGGGATGAAGAACGCGTTCATCACGCTTGCGGATGTCAGTTCAAAGCGCAGCGGCGCCCCGGCAGGCACCGTCAAG